>CANJPN010000053.1 GCA_947475855.1 Bradyrhizobiaceae bacterium | reverse complement strand
CAGGCAGCGCCCGCGTCGAAGCCACGGTCGTTCCAACCGATGAATGTGAACTTCGGTTTGTTCCCCCCGATCGAAGGCCCCGACCGATCACCCGATGGAAAACGCCTCAAAGGCAAGGACAAAGGCTTAGCCCGCAAACGTGCGCTGGCCACACGCTCGATCGAAGACCTAACATCGTGGCTGTCGAGGAGCCCGCTGACAGCCGCCGCCGAATGAGACCGCTGCCTGCCGCTCTGCTGCCGACCACGTCCCATAGCCATGTCCGCAGTCTTGCCCGCAGTCATGTCAGCGGCCATGTCCGCAGTCATGGCGCTTGTGCGTCACTCCTGATAGATTGGATTTGATACGCCTACATCGTAACTGCGTTGCCGACCTCTCGGTTGGGAGTCTCGAATGTCCGGCAAAATATTCATTAGTTATCGGCGCGACGACGCAAAGGCCGAAGCACGGAGCATTTATCAGTCGCTCCAGCGCAGATTCGGCCGCGACCGCATCTTCATGGATGTCGACAGCATCCAGAAGGGCCTCGACTTCACGAAGGTGCTGGAAGACTCGATCCGGCAGACCAGCGTGATGCTCGTCGTCATCGGACGCACTTGGCTTCACCAACAGCACCAGACCGGGCGCCGCCGCCTGGACGACCCCGCCGATTACGTCCGCCTTGAGATCGCCACCGCATTGAAACGGGACATCCCCGTCATACCAGTCCGGGTCGACGGTGCCCGTATGCCTGACGCTGACGAGTTGCCGGAAGACTTGAAGCCCCTCGTACACCGACAGGGTACCGTCATAACGCACGAGAACTTCGACAGCGACGTTCGCGGGCTCGAGGATGACTTGCAAAGGCTCGTAGTCCCAGCGAATCCCGTGAGCAGACGGCCTGCTGCGATCGCTGCCGGGCTTGCACTCGTCCTCGCAACCGGCAGTGCGGTTTGGTTGTGGCGCGCAAAGCCAGGGGTTCAGGTGGCGCCGGTTACACAGGCGGCGCCAACGGTTGCAGCACCAGTCAAGCCGGCCGCAGCACAGAGCGACACTGGGCCCACGCTGCGCGTAGCCGCGGCCTGGTCCGAAGCGCAGCGCACGAACACGTTCGAAGGCTATCGTGCGTTCATGCGGGCGCATCCAAGCTCGCCTCGACATAAGGACGCTGCCGAAGCGGCAATTCCGCACCTCGTTTCCCAAGTCGAGCGCAAGCTGGAGCAAACCATCGCAACCGCGAAGCGGCGGGACGGTACGATCAACGGCTACGTCGCAGGCGCTGATCCCCGGGTCATGGCGATGTGTATCGAATGGGCAGGAACAAGCCACGATACGCTACTTACGCACGCTTGGGGCACGTCGGTCTTCGCCGGCAACGCGTCGATGACGATGCAAGAGCGCGACAAGACCGCCATCGCTTTTTGCGCCAATAGCACACCGGCTTCCCAGCGCTGCACGTGCGAGGTCGTTCACAGGAATGGCAAACCCGCGCTCAACTTTCCTCAGAACTGGATCGCCCAACAATTGCGCTGAACGAAGTTTCCGGAGAATGCGGCGCGCAATTCGTGGACGGGAGAAAAAGGCGCGTGGCGGATGTGAAGGGCACGCGATACACTGTGCGCAAACTCACGGGGAGGAAACCATGGCCATGCGCGCCTCGTTACTCGCGGCTGCCGTATGCGCGACATACGCATGCGGATCTCCAGCCTGTGCTCAATCCGCCTATCCCGAACGCCAGATCCACGCCCTCGTCGGCTTTCCGCCCGGAAGTGGCGCAGACATTCTCGCCAGATATTTCAGCCGCCGTCTCTCGGAACTCGCGGGTAAACCCGTCATCGTCGAGAATAAGCCCGGGGCGACAAGCAACATCGCCGTAGGTCTCACCGCAAAGGCGAAGCCCGACGGATACACCATGCTCTATTCGGCCAATTCCAACATGGCCGGCAGCCGCTTTCTGTTCAAAGATTTGCCGTTCGACACGGTGAAGGATTTTACACCGGTTGCGATGCTCTCGGAGACCACATTCATCGTCGTGGTGGCTCCGGCCTCGCCCATCAATTCGGTTAGTGAACTTACCCGCGCTCTCAAAGCCAACAGTCGCGCCAAGTTTGCATACACCAATCAGATCGGACTTCTCTCGACCCAGTTCTATCGCAACACCGTCGGTGCGGAGGCTGTTGCCGTAAGCTATCGGACCGCAACAGATGCTCTGCCGGACATCCAGAACGGCACGATCGACTTCATGATCATCGACGGGACTTTCGGTATGGGGCAACTGAAGGCAGGCCGAATAAAAGCCCTGGCGGTCACGACGGCACAACGCCTCAACACCCTCCCGGAACTACCCACGATGATCGAATCCGGCATTGCCGACTTCGACTTTGCGTCTTGGTGGGCTGCCTGGCTCCCGAAGGGTGCCTCACCCGACATCGTCGCCAAGCTCGAAGGATGGTTCACGACCATCACCGCGTCTCCCGAAACACGGGAGTTCCTTGCGGCGACAGCCGGCACGGCCCTGCAAGGTGGCAGCGCCGCGACCCGAACAAAGCAACTGGCCGAAATCGAGAAATGGGCGATCGCGACCAAGGCCGCCGGCATCACCCCGCAATAACCGCCTTCTTCGCAGGCAGACCAGAGCACGACAACCGCCTTACCAACCGTATGACGGCGGGCGCGGCAATCAGTTATAATACCAGACTCGGCTCGAGCCACCGAGGCCCCGACCACAATTGGAACCGAGATCAGCGCGTAAGGACCGCGCGATGCGATCTTCGTCCCGGCTTACCCTGCCGTCTCTCTGCACCTGATATTCGAATTGGTTGAGGCGCTGGGCCTTCGCTTCGCACCAGTCGTAGGGCCGACCATTGGGCCAACCCTGAGGCGGACCAGGCACAATGCGTCCGGCGACCTCACGCGGGCCGCGATAGACACGCGGCGGTGGCGGCCTGCGATATTCGGATTGTGATGCGGGACCAGGGTCGGCTTGTACAGCAGTCATCACAAGCCCGAGTGCAACGGCAGCCAGCAGCAGCGTTTTCAAGAGTTCCTCCAAGTCCTTGGGGCACCCGAAGCTCCGGCGTCTTCTGCCTCTCGATCGAAGGCAGAAACCCACCCGAAGCCCTGGACCTTCATGCAGATGGTAGTCCTCACCAACGCACGGAACTGAAATCTCTTGTCGCTCCGTCAGAGCCCCTTCATCTTGGCGCCAATGTTACGGAACGATGTCTTGATCCGCCGAACGGTTCCGGTCTTCGCGCGCATCACCACGGTCTCGGTCTCGGCGAAATCGCCACGGAAGTGGACGCCGCTCATCAGCGAACCGTCCGTCACGCCAGATGCTGCAAAGATCACGTCGCCGGACACCATCTCCTGCAAGCTGAAAATCCGGCGCGGATCCTTCGTGCCCATCTCGATGATACGTTTGGTCTGGCTGTCGTTCTCGGGAAGCAAACGCCCCTGGATCTGGCCGCCGATGCACTTGAGCGCTGCTGCGGCCAGAACACCTTCTGGAGCACCACCGGAACCCAGATAGATATCAACGCCGGTCTGGGCCGGATCAGTCGTCCAGATCACACCGGCAATGTCGCCGTCGGGAATGAGCCGCACGCCGGCCCCGATCGAGCGCAATTCCGCGATGAGCTTCTCGTGACGAGGCCTGTCCAGCACGCACGCCGTGATCTCGCTGACCTTGACGCCCTTAGCAGCCGCCAGGCGCTCCACGTTCTTCGACGGCGTGTCGTCGAGATTGATGATGCCAGCGGGATAGTTAGGTCCGATTGCGATCTTGTCCATGTAGATGTCCGGCGCGTGCAGCATGCCGCCAGCCTCGGAGATCGCGAGCACCGCAAGCGCGTTCGGCATGTCCTTGGCGCAGATCGTCGTGCCTTCCAGGGGATCGACGGCGATATCGACTTTCGGGCCATCACCCACACCCACTTCTTCGCCGATATAAAGCATCGGCGCCTCGTCCATCTCCCCTTCGCCGATGACAACCTTGCCCCGGATATGTACGCGGCCCAGCTCCTGGCGCATCGCATCGACGGCGGCTTTGTCGGCAGCTTTGTTCTGGCCCTTGCCGCGCCAACGCGCAGCCGCAATGGCGGCCACTTCCGTCACACGCGCCACTTCCAGAACGAGCACGCGGTCGAGGCCTTCGCTAGTCTTGCCGGTAGACATCCGTAGTCGCCCTTTCCATCGCCGCCCCCAGAAACGGGCGCATTTCAAAAGAAATCAGAAGCACTGCCGTTTAAGCAGCTTTTGCTCGTGACGTCCACGTACACGCCCCGCCAAGCACGCCTGCAATCCGACTCTTGGCTGCGCGGCGATCGAAAGAAAACTGTTAACTTTCAGTGCGGAGAACGCGATGAGCAAACCAGGGTACCAGTGTTCAGCACCGGCGCTCCCGACCGGAAAACCCATGAGAGGCACGGCTCGCGCACCAGATCGATTCTACGATTTACCGGCCGCACTCCGTGCCGAGCCAATCAATCTAAAGCTTCTCAATCCGAATCATCTGTGCCCGCCCGGCAATTTTACCATCCTGCTCGATCAGTTCGAGAGCGCGCCTGATGGAGGCCTCTACCGTGTCATGGGTTATCAGCACGAGCTGCATCGTGTTGCTCGAACTGGTCTTGGGCGCTGCCGCCGGATCCACCTTGCGAGGCCTCCGCTGCACGATGCTCTCGAGGGACACCTCATGCTCGGCCATGCGTCCTGCTATCGACGCCATTGCGCCTGGACGGTCATGTACGAGCAGGCGGACGTAGTACGCACCGCGGTGTGCGCCAAGCGTCGCCTTCTTGTGAGGTTTGAGCATCGCTGCCGGGACGATGAACGGGTTCAAGCAGTCGCCGCGTGCAACTTCCACGATATCGGAGATGACAGACGACGCCGTTGCCCGCGCGCCAGCCCCCGGACCGACCAGCAGCAGATCGCCCACATAATCGCCTTCGATCTCGATGGCGTTCGTCACACCCGATACTTCGCCGATGGCCGAGTCCTTGGGTACGAGCACCGGGTTCACCCGCGCTTCGATTCCGGACTCGGTGCGCTGGGCCACGCCCAATAGTTTGATATGGTAGCCGAGTTCGTCTGCGGCCTCGATGTCGGCGCGGCGAATGTGCTCGATCCCCTCGCAGTGAATCTCGTCGATAGAAATTCGCGTACCGAAGGCCAAGCACGTGAGCAGCGCCAGCTTGTGCGCGGCATCCATGCCGCCGATGTCGAACGTCGGATCGGCCTCCGCATAGCCCAGCGCCTGAGCCTCCGCCAGAGCAGCCTCGAACGAGCTTCCTTCGTCCTGCATCTTCGTCAGGATGTAATTGCATGTCCCGTTCAAGATGCCATAGACCCGCTTGATCTCATTCCCGATGAGACCTTCGCGCAGCGTCTTTATGACGGGGATGCCCCCCGCCACCGATGCCTCGAACAACAGCGCTACGCCTTTGGATTCGGCCATCTTGGCAAGCTCGAACCCGTGGTAGGCGAGCAGCGCCTTGTTCGCCGTCACCACGTGCTTTCCAGCGCCCAGCGCAGACATTACGGCTGCTTTGGCCGGCCCCTCCGCGCCACCGATCAGCTCGACGAACGCATCGATGTCAGGTGATACAGCGAGCTCTGCGGGATCTTCGAACCAACGCAGGTTCTCCAGCGACACGCCCCGCTTCTTCGCCCGCGAGCGAGCGCAGACCCCCGTGACCTCGATCCGTCGGCCTAGAATGTCGGCAAACCGTTCAGCGTTCTGCTGCAGATTGCCAAGCACGGCTCCGCCGACAGTTCCAAGCCCCGCGATCCCGATCCGCAGCGGCCTCAAATCAGTACTCATGACGACGACCCGGTAGCCGATTTTGGCTCGTCCCCTGGCTCATCGCCGGCACCTTCGAGCACATTGTGCATGCTGGCGGTGCCTGCCGACAGGAACCGCTTGATATTGCGTGCGGCCTGCCGAATGCGGTGCTCGTTCTCGACCAGAGCGATACGGACGAAGCCCTCGCCATACTCACCGAAACCCGTGCCGGGGGATACCGCAACGTCGGCCTTCTCGATCAGCAGCTTGGAAAACTCGACCGAGCCCAACGAGCGGAATTGCTCTGGAATCGGCGCCCACGCGAACATGCTGGCCGGCGGCGACGGCACCTCGAACCCTGCCTGCGCGAAGCTTTTGACTAGGATATCCCGCCGGCTCTTATAAACCTTGCGCATCTCGTCGACGCAGTCCTGCGGTCCGTTCAGAGCTGCGGCGGCCGCGACCTGAATAGGCGTGAACGCGCCATAATCGAGATAGGACTTCACGCGGGCGAGCGCTGCGATGAGCCGGTCGTTGCCGACAGCGAAACCCATCCGCCATCCCGGCATGTTGTAGGTCTTCGACAGCGACGTGAACTCGACAGTGATATCGATAGCGCCTGGCACTTGGAGCACGGACGGCGGCGGATTGTCGTCGAAGTAGAGCTCGGAATAGGCGACGTCCGACAGGATGATGATGTCGAGCTTCTTCGACAGTTGAACGGCTTCCTTGTAAAAATCGAGGCTCGCCGTCATTGCCGTCGGGTTCGACGGGTAGGACAAGATCATCGCGATCGGCTTGGGGATCGAGTGCTTCACCGCGCGGGACACCGCCGACAGGAAGCGGTCATCGTTCGACGCTTCGACATGACGGATCGCGCCGCCCGAAATGATGAAACCGAACTCGTGGATCGGATAGGTCGGGTTCGGACAGATCACCACGTCGCCCGGCGCGCAGATCGCCTGGGCCATGTTGGCGAAGCCTTCCTTCGAGCCGAGCGTCGCGACGACCTGCGTTTCCGCATCGACCTTCACGCCGAAACGACGCGCGTAGTAGGCAGCCTGTGCCTTTCGCAGCCCAGGAATACCCTTCGACGCTGAATAGCGGTGCGTGCGTGGCCTCTGCACTGTCTCGATCAGCTTGTCGACGATGTGCTTGGGCGTATCCATGTCCGGATTACCCATTCCGAGATCGATGATGTCCGCCCCGCGAGCTCGGGCCTGCGCTTTCAGCCGATTCACTTCGGCGAAAACGTAGGGCGGCAGGCGCTTGATGCGGTGGAATTCCTCGATCACGGCTCATCTCGTTGGTTGAAGAGCAGGTGCTGACGCGACGTCAGCGACGGGCGACCAATCACGCAACAGGGTTGCATAGACGTGGCCTACCGGCCCACGGTGTTTACGCCGCGAATCCGGGTTTCGTAAAGCACGGCGATAGTCAAAACGGCCGAGCCTCGCCCGATCGTCCAGCCGGGCTTGACGTCAGCGCCGCCGTCAGGCCGCTTTGCCCCCGCGGATCGCCCGCCATACGCGCTCTGGGGTTGCTGGCATTTCCAAGTGTTTGACGCCGAATGGCGCAAGCGCGTCGTTGATGGCATTCATGATCGACGGCAACCCACCGGACGTACCGGCCTCCCCACAACCCTTCACCCCGAGCGGGTTGTTCTTGGTCGGTACCGGCAGGCTCGAGAACGCCATATGTGGTGTGTCCGCGGCCCGGGGCATCGCGTAGTCCATGAACGAGCCGCTAACGAGCTGGCCTTCCTCGTCGTAGCGCGCCTGCTCCATCAGGCATTGCCCGAGCCCCTGGATCACCCCGCCACGCAACTGCCCCTCCACGACGAGCGGATTGATGACGGTGCCGAAATCGCCGACCATCGTGTACCGCACCACCTCTGTGATACCCGTATCCGGATCGATCTCGACTTCCGCCACGTGGCACCCGTTGGGGAAAGTCGCGGGCGCTGCCTCATGCACGTAGTCGACATCGAGGCTCTTGGGTGCATCGGCCGGCAATCCAGAACCGACGGCAATTCGCGCGGCCAAGTCCATCAGCGAGATGCCCCGATCCGTACCGACGATCGACAATCGGCCGTTCTCGAACCTGATATCCGCAGCACTGGCCTCGAGCACATAGGACGCGGCCTGCTTTGCCTTGTCGACGACGCGGATGCTTGCTTCTACCAGCGCCGTTCCCCCGGCCATGATCGATTTGGAGCCACCTGTTCCCGCTCCACCCGGCAGCTCGTCGCTGTCCGTCTGCATCAACTTTATCTTTTCCAGCGGAATTCCGAGCTTGGTCGAGACCACCTGCGCGAAAGTGGTCCAATGCCCCTGGCCGTGATCGTGAGTGCCCGAGCGAAGCATCACCGTGCCGTCCGGCTGAAACCGGATCGAGCCCAGCTCCTTCTGGACCGGAGCGGTCATTTCCAGAAACTGGCCGATGCCACGACCGCGAAGCTTGCCTCTGGCCTTGCTCTCCGCCGCTCGCTTTGGGAAACCTGCCCAATCGGACTCATCGAGCGCTCGCTCCAGAATCGCGGGGAAGTCGCCACAGTCGTAGACCGAACCCGACGCCGCCTTGAACGGAAACTCATTGGGCTGGATGAGATTTCGACGGCGGATCTCCGCGGGATCGATGCCCATCTCACGGCCCGCCGTATCGATCAGCCGCTCCATGTAATAGTTACCCTCGGGACGTCCCGCGCCGCGGTACGCCGTAATGGGTACGGTGTTGGTGAACATGCACCGCGTCGAGACCTCCATCAGCGGCGTCCGATAGAGGCTCGCCACGTGCTTTAGTACGTTCAACGTCGGCATGACCGGACCGAAGTTCGTGAGATAGGCCCCCATGTCGGCCCAACCGTCGAGGCGCAGCGCGAGAATGCGGCCATCCTTGTCGAGCGCCAGCGACGCGTCGAAATCCTGCGCCCGGCCATGGTGGTCGGACGTGAAACCTTCCGAGCGCGTGTCGGTCCACTTCACCGGGCGACCGAGATCGCGCGCCGCATGCATCGCGCATACGTATTCCGGGAACACCGCAGCCTTCATACCGAACGAGCCGCCGACGTTGACAGCCACGAACCTCAACTTGTCCGGTGACACTTTCATCAGCCCGGCTGCATTGCCTCGCGAGCCCAGCACGCCCTGCGTCGCGGCATAGAGGGTGAACTTGGACGCCCCCTTGTCGTAATCGGCCAGGCAGGCGCGCGGCTCCATTGCGGCGACGATCAGCCGCTTGTTTTCCAGGCGCATCTTCGTCACATGGGCAGCCGATGCAAATGCAGCCGCGACCTTGTCGGGCTCACCGAACAGGAAATCGAGCGCCATGTTGCCCGGTGCTTCCGTCCACACATCGGGGGTCCCGGGTTTGCCGGCTTGACGAACATCGACCACGGCAACCAACTGCTCGATATCGACCTCGACGTTCTCTGCTGCAGCCTCTGCCTCGGCCGCCGTCTCCGCGACCACGAACGCGATGGGATCGCCCACGAATCGGACCTTGTCCGATGTCAACGCAGGCCGCTCCGGCGCCTTGAGCGCACTGCCGTCTCGGCTCTTCATCGGCATTCGACTGGTGAAGCCGCCGTAACCGGACTTCGCGAGATCCGCGCCTGTGTAGACCGCGAGCACGCCAGGCATTGCCCGTGCCGCGGCCGTATCAATTCGCTTGATGACGCCATGCGCCATCGTCGACTTGACAACCGCCGCATAGGCCTGCCCTGGCAGGTTGACGTCGTCGGTGTACTGGCCTTGTCCACGGACCAGCCGTTGATCCTCCAGCCGCGGTACGGGCTGGCCGATCGCGAACTTCTGGATTGCCAGTGCCTCGATATCGTTGCCGTCGCTCATGATGGAACTGCCTTCGTGTGGATCGTTGCCCCCTTTGAAATGGGGCGGGCGTGCTTCGAACAGAAGGTATAAACAGTGATGGCGACGGGCTCAAATCCCATCGCCATCCCACGATCGCATCGAAGCTTCGCTGCTACCTTCCCTGAGCCTCAGGCGAGGGCACGCCGCAAGGCCGCTCGTCTGGCTTCAGTATAGAGTTGCTCATACCCGCCCCCCGCGCGAGGCGGGCCTTGCTCTATGTGCAGGTTCACGAACGTGGGCCCGGCTGCCTGGAGGATCTCAGGCAACCGCCGCTCAAATTCGCCGATTTCCTGAATCGATGACGAATTCGGAATACCTGCGGAACGCGCGAGAGCGGGAAAGTCGACCGTGTTCGCTTGCGGGATCGGGTGGCCACCGTTCGCCTCGTAAGCGTTGTTCTGGAAGCTGAACAACACGAGGTTCTTGGGTGCCTGCCCCGCGATGGAGACCAGCGTGCCCAGGTTCATCAGCAGACTGCCGTCGCCGTCGAGGACAACGACTTTCCGTTCCGGCCGCGCGAGCGCAAGGCCGAGACCGTGGCTCGATGCCAGCCCCATTGCTCCATGCGAGAAATAATTCAGGTCGCGCTCGCCCTGGGCGATCCAGTCCAGCGCGCACGAGTACGTCGAAACAACGATCTCGTTGGTGATGCGCTTTTTCAGCGCCTGCATCACGGCAACTCGGTTCATCCTACCCGGCATCAGATGGGCCTCCGTCCGATCACCAGCGCCACGGGAGTCGATGTCGCATATGCCTTCTCGATCGCCGGTTTGATCTTGGAAATATCGTCGTCGGTGTCGATATAGTGCTGCTCTATCCCGAGCACATCGATCATCGGCTCCGTGATCCGTACACCGAACTTGCTCGACTCGCGCGGTGCAACGTCCGGCTCTTTCGTGAGCAGGCCGATCATCATGACGATCGGCATCTTGTTCTCGCAGGCGACACCGCGGATCGCGTTCATCGCGTAGAGGAACCCGGTGTATTGGATCAGCACGAGCGCGCGCTTGTTACCGAACGACAGGCCCGCTGCGATCCCGATCGTCTCGTCTTCCTTGCAGACGCGAACAAGTTTCAGTTCCTTGTCGTTTGCGACCCGCTTCAGGACGCCCTCGCTGGTATGCAGATCGGGGACCGACAGGACATACTCGACGCCGGCGTCCTTGACGGCGCGAATGATCGCCGCCCCACTGAGCGTCCGCGATGCCACTGCGACCGCGGTTTTCGCTGTCTTGGTCATCTTACCTCCTAGACCCTCGCACTCCCCATCGGGGCACCCGGGATTATTACTCCGGCTTGATATCGGCGTCTTTGACGATCTTCGCCCACACGGGCAGATCAGCCTTGAGCTGGATGAGTGCCTCATCGGCGCTCATCTTGAGCGGCAGCATATAGACCTTCTCAAGCCTGCTTCTGATTGCTGGATCGTCCGCCATCTCGTTCAGCAGTGCATTCAGCCTATCGACGATCGGCTTGGGTGTCGCGGATGGCGCTGCCACACCCCACCACCCCACAAGCGAAACCGGAGTCTGCCCGGCCTCCCCCATCGTCGGCACCGCGGGCAGCGAAGGCAAGCGCTTGGATGAAACAACCGCCAGAAACTTCAGCGTACCCGCCGCCACATGTTCCGTCGCCGGCCCCGGAGACGCGATCATCAATTGCACGCTTCCCGCGAGCAAATCCGTCATGGCCGGCGCCGCGCCGCGGTAGGAGACGTGAGCAATCTGCAGACCAGCGTTGCGAAGAACGTGATCCGCCAAGATATGAGCCGGCGTCCCCGTGCCCGACGAGCCATAGTTCAGCTTTCCGGGATTTGCCTTTGCATAGGCGACGAATTCCTGGAACGTCGCCATTGGCAGCGCCTTTGCGTAGGTCGTCACGACCAGCGGCGTGTCGGCGAGCGGTGCGACCGGTACAAGATCCTTCATCGGATCGAACGGCATAGACTTGTAGATCAATGGATTGACGGCGAAGCTGGTCACCCCGACCATGCCGATGGTGTAGCCGTCCGCCGGCGACTGCGCCAACTGCGCCAGACCGATATTCCCGCCGGCCCCCGTACGGTTCTCCACGACGACCGTCTGCCCCGTGCGGTTCTTCAGATGTTCGGCGGCCAACCGCCCGAGGAAATCGTTCACGGCCCCAGCTGCGAACGGGACGATCATTTTGATCGACTGGCTCGGAAAACTCTGCGGTGCTTGCGCCATCGCAGCAGAAACCGGCGACAAGAGCGCCAGCGCCGCCGCTCCTCCCATGATCCTCAGCATCGCATCTCCCATCCCGTGCAGGCTTGTTCTATTCCGGCTTGATGCCGGCTTCCTTCACGACCCTCTCCCACTTGGGATTGTCAGCCAGAACCATGGCCGCGAACTGGTCTGGCGTCACCCGAAACGGCAACATGTAGGCGCGCTCGATCCGGTCGAGGATCGCCTTCTCGTCCGCCATCGACGTCAGTACACGATTGAGTTCGGCGACCACCGCTGACGGCGTCTTGGCCGGCGCGACGATACCGAACCAGTTGGCCGTATCATAGGTTGGCAACCCTCCCTCAGCCGTGGTCGGCACGTCCGGGAGGAACGGCAGCCGTTTTGGAGCTACGGCCGCCAGCACCTTCAAAGTCCCCGCCTTGACGTGCTCGATAACGAGGCCGGTCGCGATCACCGCAACCTCGACATTGCCTGCTACAAGATCCGCCACGGCCGGCCCGCCGCCGCGATACGGCACATGCGCCACCGTGATCCCGGCCTGCCGCATGATCTGGTCAGCACCGAGGTGGTTGGGCGTGCCCGTACCGGCCGAGCCATAGTTCAGCTTCGTCGGATTGGCCTTCGCGAATGCAATGAATTCCTGCAGCGAGCCAGCCGGCACCTTGGCCGCGTTCACGACCAGGATCTGCGGCGCTTCAGCAATCGTGGCGACGGGCACGAGATCCTTCATCGGATCGAACGGCATCTGCCTGAAGATGTGGGGGTTTACGCCGAAAATCGTCGCGCCGCACAGACCGATCGTATAACCGTCTGGCGTCGACTTCACGACCTGGTCCAGCCCGGTATTCCCGCCTGCGCCGGGCCGGTTCTCCACGACCACGGACTGCCCGGTCTTCGTCCGGATGTGATCACCCGCCATACGTGCGAGAAGATCGGTAACACCGCCTGCCGCGAACGGCACGATCAGCCGGATCTGTTGGGTGGGATAACTTTGCGCCGCGACCTGCCCGGAAAGACCCACCAGCCCCAAGAAACAAAATCCAATGGCCTGCAGGCGCATCTCAATCCTCCCAGGGGCGAGCGTTGGCGATGGCCCCGCTCTATCGGCTCGACAAGGCCAGCCCCGGCTCAGACTGTCAACTTGGCCAACCGGCGTGTGTCAGAGCAGCTTGGGCGACACAAAGGCGCTAAGCCGCCCGGTACCGGGCTTCAGCCCATTCCACGGAAGGTCATCAAATTCGATCGCAGCGAGCCCCGCGGTAGGAAACTTCAGCGCCAGCGCAGAAATATCCTTCCGGTTCCCGTCACCCACCAGGCCCAGTGCAAGAGCATGCATTCCCGGGTTGTGACCGACGATCAGGCATCGTCCGACCGCAGCCTCCACCCTAGACAGAACTTCGACGATCGCCGCGGGTTCGGCGAGATAGAGCCGCGGCTCGTATCTCACCTCCGGAATAGGAGCCCCCCCAAAAGCCTGCAGCATGAGCGTCAGCGTCGCGCGCGCACGCACAGCATCGGAGCACAGGATCAGGTCTGGCCGAAGGTCATGCTTCGCGATGTAACCGCCCATGGCCGAAGCATCACGGACGCCCCGCTTGTTGAGGGGACGTTCGTGATCATCGAGCCCAACGTGGTCCCAGGCGGACTTGGCATGTCGGAGAAGAAGAAGCGTGCGCATGAGCACTTGTCTTCACACTGCTAAAACAGGTCAAGCTCACATTTTCGCTTGTCCAGTACGGTGCGATCAATTTTGCACTCGCCCAATCTTGCACCCGCCAGTGCGCCAGAACATCGCCGATCGCCACAAAACCAACCACACCTGGAACCCTGGCGGACACAAGCGCCAATCGCTTCGCCATGCTGCTCGTTCGAAAGGTCAAGGCTTTAAGTCCCCGTCGAGTGATCATTGGGGGATTTCTGACTGTCGGTAGCCGACGCGTCGATGGTCACACCACCACATCGACCCCGGACATCGCCTCGACCCGGAAGCCACCATCGGCGAGGCCTTGTCGCGGTTCGAGCAGCCCAAACATCAGGCGGGCCATTTCCGCGCGGTCGCAATCCAGCCGCTCATAGATGTTCTTCGCATGCCACCGCGCCGTCTCCGCCGAGACACCCCGTGCACTGGCCTGCTCTTCCGCGGTCAGACCTTCGACAAGTCCAATTGCGGTCTTGGCTTCCGTCTTCGATAGACCCAGCACGCGTGCATCCGCGACTGTCGGCAACCTCATGGCGCTTCGGCAGCGAAACTGGACGAAAATCCAGGGCTCCGCGATCCCTGTCCACTCGGCGTCGCCGTGCACTGAAGCCGTCGCACGTCCGGCCCTGACTTGGATGCACTCGAGCACATTGGGACCGTTCTGGTGCGGAACCGTGAATTGCATCATGTGACGACCGCCACGATCGGTAGCGCAAGCCATCAACAATCGATGGAATGCATCGCTCTCACGGGCGTCCGCCATCCGCACGACGCCGCCCGCGTCGACGAGAACAATACCAGCCGGCAAAAGTCGCGTTCGGGCCAATTCACCTATGCCAACGAGGTTCCCGCGCTCGTCGACAGCGAGACACGGAACCGCCAGTCGGTCGAACAATTCTAGTGTGACAGCAGAAGCTGCCCGCTTCAGACGCGCAATCGTGAAAAACGCGATACGCAAGTGCCTAGCAAGCTCGGCTAATACACTCTCGCTCACAGCCGTTGCGCAGCCTTCTCGCGGTATCGGCTGATCAATCCGCAGGGCAATGGCGCACCGTGCGTCTTCCCACACCTGGACACAGTCAAACATCACGAACCCAAACCGCGCACCCCAGTCCCGGACCCGCGGCGACGACACCGCATGCCCGGATCTGGATCTATCGCACGTGTTGATCAAGGGCTCACCGGCACGCCACGTCAAACTTTCACTGCCGAACCGAACGAGTTCACCGAGGAATTTTTCAGCGGCATAATCAACGGCGCCTGCGGGATAACCGGAATGCAGAATACCCGAACTATCCAGAGTTCCATTCTGACGGGCTACAAGCATCACACCGCAGCCGGGCATCATGGCCGCGATTGAATCGACAATAGCCTGCCATTCCCGCGTATTATCACCCGTCATTTGAATCTGGCGCACGACATCGTAAATGCCCGTCATTCGCAATACTCCACGCGAGCGAACGGCCTGAGGCGGGAGGGCCAAACTGCGAACGGGCTCAAGGCGGCGCAAATTCGTATAGCCACCGGACTCGTCGCAATGCCATGCGATCGCCAGATTTATCTAGGCCGCTGAATTGAAGTAAAAGAACACCAGCCCACCAGTGTCGAGCTTTTGACCAATGGTTGAATAAGACACCACCAGTTCTGGTGGGACCATCAGAATTCAGCACCACCGCGACAAAAATTCCGATGCCGCTTCTGACGCAAATTCCAGGCGCGTCGTGGAAGTGAACGGCCAAGGTGGGTACGCGACGAAATGGACATGAAACAACCTCCGGCGGGCCCAAAACGTAGGCCTGTTGCGGTGTCCCAGCAGTCGCGCCGCTGCCATGCTGGTTCGTCTCGAGGGCCCTCGCCCCGATGGTCCGATGTTCACGGAAGTTCTTGGTACGATTGTGGCGTAAACGCGGGTTATGCCGGATAGCCTATAAGTGGGGACGAGGACCGGCGCCCGAGCTTTGTCAGCGCTGCGCTGCCGTTGAGTTGGTTCGCGTGAAAGGACTGTTCTTGGACACACTAGAACAAACCCCACGCGCCGGTCGAAAAGTTGAATTCTCGCTCCCGGCAAAAAAGATGACCTGATTACCCATGTGTCTCCGCTCGCGGTTCGAAACAAAGAAGTCGTCCCGTGGCTCATCCACGGGACCCAGTGCGCCGCTTACTCGAACGTTGGTGATTGTGGCGAGCTGGATCCCGGTGACAAGCACCGGGATGACGAGCAATCGAGGTTCCAGCGGAGTTGCCGGGGTAATCAAGAAAGATGATGTGTCCAATTCGCAACGAATGGTGCCAAAGCCGCTGACGCAAAAAAATGTCCACCAAATGTGGGGGCGCGGTCGGGAAGGCCGCCTCGTAGCTTCCGATCAAGTCCAGCTGGGGGATGTCGTGGAAGAAGCTGGCACTAGGTGGGGGAGTGGTTTCAGCAACGGTACTTCGATTGGACGCCTGGTCGGCGATCGCTGGCGTCGGGCCGAAAGCTGAAAGGTGTCGATTCAATTCTTTGAGTTGGGAGAAAGTAAATGTTGCGTAATCATGCGCTGAAGAATTTTGTTTCGGTTCGGGCGCTCGCCGTGGCGGCGTTGTCCACCGGATTACTGCTACCCGCATCGGGGGCAATGGCGCAAGTCGCCATCAGCGGATTGGGCGCCAGCGACGCAGTCTGCACGAATGCCGCTGGTAACGTCGTATCCCAAGACGGTTTGGGGAACACCTGCAACGGTGCCGCCACTGGCGCTGGTACCGGCATTACAGTGACCGGCGGCACGGGGATCAATGCTGGAGGTGGCGCGAATGTCAGCGTTACCGGTGCCGGCGGCGTCAATGTCGTGGGTGGCACCGGCGTGACCGTTTCGGGCGGCTCGAGCGTAACGGTACAGAACGCAGGCGGCGTGGCGGTCACAGGCACCGGCGGCGTATCGACGGTGAGCGGCAATATCTCGACGACCGGCGGCAACATCTCCACGACGAACGGGAGCATGACAGCAGGCGGCAACATCACGTCCACGACGGGTAACATTGCCGCCACTGCAGGCTCGGTGTCCGCGGGGACGACGGTGTCGGCGGGTGGGAACATCACGTCCACGACCGGCAATATAACGGCTACGGCCGGTGACATCACAGCGACCGCCGGCACCTTGACCGGCGCGACACTTCAGACGACTGGCGGCGCGGTGAAGATCACCGGCGGCGCGGTGACCGGCAACGGCTCTGGTAATGTCTCCGGCTTCAACCAGGGCTCGTTCAATCAAACGGTAACCGTCGGCACGGTCGCCGCGAACACGATCACCCTCGACGGCCAGAACGGGATCGCAACTGTCGGCGCCGCCGGTGACCAGACGGTCATCGACCGTGGCAACGTGGCGATCACCTCGGCCGGCGGCACGACGGGATTGACCGTCACCGGCGGTACGGGAGCATTGGCTACGCCATCCGTGAATGTGACCGGTGGTACCCGGACCGACTCTCTGAACGTCACGGCGCTGAGCACCACCAACGGCATCAACAATCTGACCGGAGGCATCAACAATAACGGCACGGGCATCACCAATGCCGGTTCGATCGGTGGCGTCACGAGCATCACGGATGCCGGCACCGGCTTGGCGGTCAGCAGCACCGCCGGCCAACCGCTGACGATCACCGGTGGCGGCGCAGGCAGCGGCAGCAGCATCACCGGCATCCCGACCATCACCGGCACCGGTAGCGGCAATATCACCGGTTTCGTCGACGGCACGTTCTCCGGCGTAGTTCAGGGAGCCACCGTGACGTCAACCGGCGCCACCAACGTTGGAACCGTCCTGACCGTCGGAACCGTGGCGGCCAACCAGACAACGATCAACGGAACCACCGGCATCGCCACTTTCGGAGGCCTCGCTGCGAACCAGACGACGATCGATCACGGCAACATCGGCAACACGGGAACGCTGACGACGGGCGGACTTGCGACCCTGAACGGCCGTGCCATTGTCGGCGGCGGCACTGGATCAT
>CANJPN010000052.1 GCA_947475855.1 Bradyrhizobiaceae bacterium | reverse complement strand
GACAACGACATCTTCGGCCGGGACATCGCCACCCGCGACATCAAGCCCGGTGAAGAGATCACCTGCAATTACTCCGAGTTCGATATGGAGTTCCGGCTCAAGGTCGCATCTTGAACTCGCAAGAACGTACCGAATGCGCCGACACAAACCCATAGCAGGCACGCTGGTGGTGCCCGCTTCGAGAATGTCTCCGACAAAAACTGATCAAGTCGTCAGCAGGCTCGCGGACTTGCCCACACCATCGATCCGGGAACGACGCAACTGCGCGCGGCGGCGGTTTTTCATCCGCATTATCCGCACGGCAAGATACGGCGAGTAATATCCCGCGTAACGCACCCAGAGGGTCTCGTTCCGCCAATCTTTGCCGCCGACGTGGCCGCGGCATTGGGGAGCACCGCATGAGCACGGAAACTCGTCGTAATCCGATCCGTCGCTCATCGCATAATCGTAAGTGATTTCTTCGCCCGCCTGGATGTCACGCATCGATACGAGCGAAATCTGGCCACTGAGCCCCGCATTCGGGCTGCAACTGTGATTGACGTAATCCGCAGGCTCACAGTCGGTAAGCGAGACGAGGAACAGATCATCCTCTACTTGCAGGGAGTGCCGACGGAAGGCGTCCGGCAGCGTCTCCAGCTTCGCGCTGTCGACGAGGGTTCCGCTCCACATGACCAGCAACTCGCCCTTGGCAATGGGCTCTGCCGCGTAGACCGCATACCCGCCCTTTTCTTCGGCGATCCGCACGATGCACTTGGGCGAGAGATAGGAATTCGAGGTCGACTGCGATCGTCGGACGTCCATCTGTTGCTCGAGGTGAGACATGGCTCAGACAGGGCTCTCAATAGGGAATGGGGCAGAGGAAGGTTTCGATACGCGCCTTCAATGCACGTGATCGGGCATGGATCCTCACGGACTCCAGCCTGCGCCGCATCGACGGCGACGGCCCTTAGAGAGCCACTTCCTGCCCCGGCGGCCCCTGTGAGCGGGCGCCGAAAACGTATCCGGCGACGCAAACTGCGCCGCCACCATCGTCGTCGGAAGTCTTGAACGAAGAAAGAACCTCGAGATCCGATAACGGATCGAGGAAGGAGCGCACGTCGTACGTGCGTCTAGGCCGCTTCGCCTCGGAAGCTGGTGCCATGATGGACGACTGTCCTCCGCATGCCGCGGCCGCCACTCAATCGCCAACTCCTAACTCTGGCGAAATCGTGCAATTCGGCCGAGCCGATACGAGACCCCGCTGGTCCCAACGGCAAACGAAGATAAGCGGGGCTCGAACCATTGCAATAGAAGAATGAGGGTTCCACGCAAAGAATCTGCAGGGCTCCACATTTTATTGCCGGCAGTGATCGATCAGCCCATGCGGCGCAGCGTGGCAACGAAGAAGCCGTCGGTGCCGTGACTTGCCGGTGTGAGCAGAAGCGAGTCCGTGCGCCCGTCAGCCGATACCGGCGGCGGCGAGGCAAATGCAGCGGCCCAGGCTTCAGCGAACGGCACCACGGCGAACTGCGGTTGAGCAGCGGTAAAGCCCGCAACCGTGTCGATGTTTTCTTCCGGCAGCACCGAGCACGTCACGTACACGATGCGGCCGCCGGGCTTCACAGACTTTGCTGCGAGGTCGAGCACGGTGCGCTGCTCGCTCTGGCGCTCGGCGAGGTTGGCGGGACGTACCCGCCATTTCGCATCGGGCCGCCGTCGCCAGACGCCCGAACCGGTACACGGTGCATCGACCAGCACGAGATCAAATCGCGGTCCCATGGCGGCCAGTGCTGCCTCATCGCCCGCGTCGAGCACCTGAACGTTGCGCGCTCCTGCCCGCTTCAACCGCTCGAAGATCGGCCGCAGCCTGGAGCGGTTGTCGTCGTACGCATAGATCTGCCCCGTGTTCTGCATCGCGGCCGCCAGAGCGATCGACTTTCCACCCGAGCCCGCGCACAAATCGAGCACCTGATGGCGAGGCCCGGCACCTGCGAGCAATGCAGCAATCTGGCTGCCCTCGTCCTGAATTTCGAACCATCCCTTGCCATGACCCGTTTCGGTCTCGACGTTCGGGGTGCGTCCAGGACCCGAGGGTGCCGCGATCCGGATACCGATCGGCGACATCACCGTGGCCCTTGCGCCGTAACGGTCGAGCGCCTTCAAGACCTTCTCCCGCTCGGCTTTCAACGTGTTGACGCGGAGATCGACAGGTGCCCGCCGCGCCAGTCCCTCGCCTTCGACAGCGACCCGATCACCGAAACTTCGCGTGAGCGACGGCAACAACCACTCGGGAAAGTCACCCGCGATGTGGGCCGCCAGCCCCGGCTGAAGTTCGTTGGAAAGCCCCGCCCGCTCATCGTCCGTCAGAACCTCGAATGCGTGCGCAGAGCCATCGGCTGCGGCGTCGATCTCCGCGACGCTCATCCCAAATGCGGTGCGGGCAGCAGCCAACGCCAGCGCGCGCGGCGTGTCCGACCCCATACGCTGGCTCAGCGAGTTCCGGCGGCGCAGGACGTCGAATACGAGATTACCGATCGCCGCCCTGTCGCCGGAGCCCGCAAACCGATGGCTCTTGCCCCAGTCGCCCAGCGCCTCGGCGGCCGGACTATGACGTGTCTCGATTGCCTCCAGCACTTCGGCGGCGGCACGTAGTCTGGCTCCGGGCTTCACTGGCTCATCCTTGGAGGACCAGCCACGCGACATGGCCCATCAGGGCGAGCGTAGCCAGAAAACTGATCGTATAGACTTGGCCGCGCAGCGCGACGTTGTCAGTCATCGTCTGCACGCCAGTATGAATCGCTCGCCCGGCAAGAAAGATCCAAGCCGCAGCGACGTCGAACGTGGCAACCGCCCCGGTCCACAGCAGAACTGTCGCCGCGAAGTAGGCGAACATCGGAGCCTCGAACTGGTTGGCGAGGTTCCGGCGGACCCTGGCTGCCGACGGGGGATCACCGGACGACCGCGCAAAATCACCGACGACCGACTTGCCTGCACGCACCGCCTTCATCCGCTGATAGGTGAGTAGCACGTAGAGAGCAACCACCAGCACGAAATGACCGACGAACGCCAGCAGGAATAGGCGCTCTGGTCCACGCATCAAGCCCCCTCCGAGATCACGCGAAGCGCCAACCAGCACCACATCGCCACCAACGTGAAAGCACCGACGACATAGGCTCGAAATCTCGACGGAACGTGGTTGTTCGTGACGTAGACCCAGGCGTGAACGATCCGGCTCCCTACAAACAGCCATGCGCCCGTGACCAGAGGCATGTCGGCCTTGCTCAAGACCAGCGCCGTCAGCACCACGACGTAGAACAGAACGGGCAGTTGGTACTGGTTGTTGTGGGTGTTCGCGATCTGAGTGATGTGGTCGGGCCATGCGTTCTGCCCGAGCGCGATGTCCTTCAACTTGACCTCGCCTCGACGAAGCGCACCCACACGGGCCGGCCCAAGCCAGAACAGCAACACGAAGGTCAGACCGACCTGCACGAACACGGGAATGAGGAGAAGCTGCAAGAGGCTCATCGACGAACTCCGCTCCGAACCGGGGCCATGCGCCACGACGGCCTTCTTGAACCGGGCTAGCGGCCCTGTCCATGCCCCATCCACCCGCAGTGCCCTTGCTTTTCATTCCGGCGCAGAGTGTCCGAACTGAAACGGCGCCTCCGTCGGGAGACGCCGCCTCGAGGAGTAGCGCATCTGGCAGGGATCACCGCGGCAGATCGGTCTTCCCCATCAGGTACCGGTCGATGGCATGGGCAGCCTGACGACCTTCGCGAATCGCCCAGACGACCAGCGATTGTCCCCGACGGATATCACCGGCAGCGAACAGCTTCCTCGAGCCGCTTCCGCGGATGCGATAGTCCCGCTCGTCGGCGTCGAGGCCCTTGAAGCGGCCGCGCGGCACGATTTCGAGTCCGAGCTCCTTCACCACGTCGCCGTCGACGGGGCCGGAGAAGCCCATCGCGAACAGCACGAGATCCGCTGGCATCTCACCTTCTGAACCCGGAATCGGCTGCAGCTTTCCGTCGACCTTCACGTATTTGAGACCGGTGACGACTCCGTCCTTCCCCGCGAACCCCACCGTATTGATCGAGTACTCGACCTTCGCCCCTTCGGCCTGGCTAGAGGACACGCGAAGCTTCATCGGCCAGTGCGGCCAGGACAGCGCCTTGTTCTCCAGTGCCGGCGGCATCGGCATGATCTCGAGCTGCGTGACGCTCTTCGCGCCCTGCCTGAAGCTCGTGCCGATGCAGTCCGAGCCGGTGTCACCGCCGCCGATGACGACGACGTGCTTGCCCTTGGCCGAGATTTCCTTGGTCTTGGCCGGCTGCTTCTCACCGCCGACGCGGCGGTTCTGCTGCGGAAGAAAATGCATCGCGAAGTGGATGCCATCGAGATCGCGGCCGGGCGCCTTCTCGAAGAAGTCGAACGGCTTCTCGGACCCACCGGTCAGGAGCACCGCGTCGTGGTCTGCGTCGAGCTTCTTTGCCTTCACGTCCTTGCCGACGTGGACGCCGCAATGGAACGTCACACCTTCCGCCTTCATCTGCTCGACGCGGCGGTCGATGATCTGCTTTTCCATCTTGAAGTCGGGAATGCCGTAGCGAAGCAATCCACCGGCCTTCGCATTTTTCTCGTAGACGTGGACGTCGTGGCCGGCTCGCGCGAGTTGCTGGGCAGCGGCGAGGCCGGCCGGTCCCGAGCCGACGATCGCGACCTTCTTGCCGGTCTTCTTCTCTGGCGGCTGCGGCACGATCCAGCCGTTCTCGAACGCTTTGTCGGCGACGGCGCACTCGATCGTCTTGATGGTGACCGGCTTGTCGTCGATGTTGAGCGTGCACGCCGCTTCACACGGCGCCGGGCAGACACGCCCCGTCACTTCGGGGAAGTTGTTAGTCGAGTGGAGGTTGAGCGCCGCCGTCTGCCAGTCGCCGCGATAGACGAGATCGTTCCAGTCGGGAATCTGGTTATTCACCGGGCAGCCGTTGTGGCAGTAGGGGATCCCGCAATCCATGCAGCGGCTCGCCTGCGACTTGGTGCCTTCGTCGCCCAACGGCTCGACGAACTCGTTCCAGTGACGCACCCGCTCCTCGGCCGGCTTGTACTTCCGGTCGTTGCGGTCGAGTTCCATGAAGCCGGTGATCTTGCCCATTGTCGTTCACCTGTAGGTTGGGTCGAGCATCGCGAGGCCCAACAGTTTGGCTTGCTACGAAGAGTTGGGCCTCGCGAAGACGCTCGACCCAACCTACGAATTTACTTCCTCACACCGATCTCGAGCACCTCGAGGCCGGTCTTGTCTTCCGACTGGGCGGCAGCGAGTTTGGCCAGCGCCTCGCGGTACTCGACCGGCATCACCTTCTTGAACTTCGGCAGCCACGTCGGCCAGTCCGCCAGGATGGCCTTCGCCTTCGCCGAGTTCGTGTAGTGCATGTGGCGCGTGACGAGGCGATGGAGGCGCTCGGCGTCCTGCTGGCTCATGTCGCCCATCACGTCCACGAGACCCGGACTGGCGAGGTCACCGCTCTGGCCCTGCAGCCGCTTCATGACTTCTTCTTCCGCTGCCACCGGGGCGAGGTCGATCATGGCGAGATTGCATCGACGCTCGAAGTCGCCGGCTTCATCCAGCACGTAGGCGATACCCCCGGACATACCGGCCGCGAAATTGCGCCCCGTGGGACCCAGCACGACGACGACGCCGCCGGTCATGTACTCGCATCCGTGATCGCCGGTGCCTTCGACGACCGCGATGGCGCCGGAGTTGCGCACCGCGAAGCGCTCGCCCGCGATGCCGCGGAAATAACACTCGCCGGTGATCGCGCCGTAAAGCACGGTGTTGCCGACGATGATGCTCTTCTCTGGAACGATGCCGGACTTCGGATCGGGCCGCACGATCAACTTGCCGCCGGAGAGCCCTTTGCCGACGTAGTCGTTGCCCTCACCGATCAGATCAAGTGTCACGCCGCGCGCACTCCACGCACCGAAGCTCTGCCCGGCGATGCCCTTGAAGGTCAGCCAGATCGAATCCTCGGGAAGGCCGGCGTGACCGTGTTTCTTGGCGATCACACCGGAAAGCATCGCCCCCGTCGAGCGATCGCGATTGGAGATCGCAATCGGCTTCTTGGTGTCCGACTGGTAGCGCGTGCCACCGTCGACCGCCTTGCCGACCATCTTGATGAGCTTGTTATCCAGTACCTTGTTGAGCCCATGGTCCTGACGCTCGGAATTCCAAATCGCGGCACCCTCGATTTCCGGCATGAAGAACAATTTGCGGAAATCCAGACCTCGAGTCTTCCAGTGACGCAGAGCCCGATCCCTGTCGAGGTTATCCGACTGGCCGATCATCTCGTTGAAAGTGCGATAGCCCATTTGCGCCATCAACTCGCGCACCTGCTCCGCCACGAAGAAGAAGAAATTGATCACGTGCTCGGGCTTGCCCTGGAACTTCTTCCGAAGCTCAGGATCCTGCGTCGCGACGCCGACCGGGCAGGTATTGAGGTGGCACTTGCGCATCATGATGCAGCCAGCCGCGATCAACGGAGCGGTGGCGAATCCGAACTCGTCCGCACCGAGCAACGCACCGATAACGACGTCACGGCCCGTCCGCACGCCGCCGTCAACCTGAACGGCGATGCGACCGCGTAGCCGGTTGGCGACAAGCGTCTGATGAGTTTCGGCAAGGCCGATTTCCCAGGGACTGCCCGCGTGCTTGATGGAGGTCAGCGGCGACGCACCTGTGCCACCCTCGAACCCGGAGATGGTGACGTGGTCAGCACGCGCCTTGGCGACGCCCGCGGCTACCGTTCCGACACCGACCTCGGAGACGAGCTTCACCGAAACAGCAGCATCCGGGTTCACGTTCTTCAAGTCGAAGATAAGCTGTGCGAGATCCTCGATCGAATAGATGTCGTGATGCGGTGGTGGCGAGATGAGACCGACGCCGGGCGTCGAGTGGCGCACGGCCGCGATCACCTGATCGACCTTGTGTCCGGGCAACTGGCCGCCTTCACCGGGCTTGGCGCCCTGCGCCATCTTGATCTGCATCATGTCGGAGTTGACGAGATACTCCGCGGTAACGCCGAAACGGCCGGATGCGACCTGCTTGATCGCGGAGCGCATGCTGTCTCCGTTGGCCATCAGCTTGAACCTGTCCGATTCCTCGCCGCCTTCGCCCGTGTTCGATTTTCCTCCGATACGGTTCATCGCGATGGCAAGCGTGGTATGCGCCTCACGGCTGATCGAGCCGTAGCTCATGGCCCCGGTTGAGAACCGCTTCACGATGGAGACAGCCGCCTCGACCTCGTCGAGTGGAACTGGCTTGCGGTCCATCTCATCGGCGGACTTGATGCGGAATAGACCGCGCAGCGTCATCGCCTGTTCGGACTGTTCGTCGATCTGCCGAGAATAGTCGCGGAATTTCTGCGGGATCTTACCAGCCTTGGCTTCGGCATTATCCGTGCCGCGAACGGCATGCTGAAGATCGGCGACGACAGCCGGGCGCCACATGTGCGCTTCGCCGCGCACGCGATATGCGTAATCGCCGCCGACCTCCAGCGAATTGGCCAGTGTCGGCACGCTGCCGAAGGCTTGCCGGTGCCGCTCCACGGTCTCGCGCGCGATCTGCGCGAGGGCAATGCCTTCCACTTGGCTGTGCGTGCCGGTGAAGTAGCGTTGGACGAAGCTCGTCCGAAGCCCGATCGCGTCGAAAATCTGCGCGCCGCAATAGGACTGATAGGTTGAAATGCCCATCTTGGACATCACCTTGAGCAGTCCCTTGTCGACCGACTTGATGTAACGCTTCTGCGCTTCCTTGACGGTAAGTTTTTCGTCGATCCCGAACTTGATCGGATTGGCGACGAGCTCGTTCAGTGTCTCGAATGCGAGATAAGGATTTATCGCTTCAGCGCCGTAGCCAGCCAGAGTTGCGAATTGATGCACCTCGTGCGCCTCGCCGGTCTCGACGACAAGACCCACGGACGTCCGCAAGCCCTGCCGGATCAAGTGGTGGTGGACGGCCGATGTCGCCAGCAGTGATGGGATCGGAACGCGGTCAGGACCGACTGCACGATCAGATAAGATGATGATGTTGTTCTCGCCGGAACGCACGGCCTCCTCTGCTTCCGCGCAGACGACATCGAGCGCGTCGGACATCCCCTTGGCACCGAGATCGGCGGAATAGGTGATGTCGAGCGTCACCGATGTAAAATGATTGTCGCTCACCTCGCCGATCTGGCGGATCCGCTCCAGGTCCTCGTTCGTGAGTATCGGCTGGCCGACTTCGAGGCGCTTGACCTTCGACGTGCCTTCGAGGTCGAGAAGGTTCGGCCGCGGCCCGATGAACGAAACAAGGCTCATCACGAGCTCTTCGCGGATCGGATCGATCGGCGGGTTCGTCACCTGGGCGAAGTTCTGCTTGAAGTAAGTGTGCAGCAGCTTCGACTTCGACGACAACACGGAGACTGGAGTGTCCGTCCCCATCGAGCCGACGGCCTCCTGGCCGGTCGCCGCCATCGGCGACATCAGCATTTTCACGCTTTCCTGCGAGTAGCCGAAAGCCTGTTGCAAATCGAGCAGCGACACGTTTGAGCGCCGAGCCACCGGCTTCTTCGCCAACGGCAGATCCCCGACCTGGATCTGCGTGCGCTTGAGCCAGGTCTCGTATGGATGCTTGGACGCGATCTCCGCCTTCAACTCGTCGTCGGAAACAATGCGCCCCTTGGCAAGGTCGATCAGCAGCATCTTGCCCGGTTGCAAGCGCCATTTCTGCTTGATCTGCGGCTCGGGGATAGCCAGCGTGCCGGATTCGGATGCCATGATGACACGGCCGTCCGTCGTCTCGATGTAGCGTGCGGGACGAAGGCCGTTGCGGTCGAGCGTGGCGCCGATCTGCAGCCCGTCGGTGAAGGCCATAGCGGCCGGGCCGTCCCACGGCTCCATCATGCACGCGTGGTACTCGTAGAACGCCTTGCGCTTACGATCCATCGTTTCATGGCCCGCCCACGCCTCGGGGATCAGCATCATCGCTGCATGGGCGAGGCTGTAGCCACCCATAATCAGGAATTCGAGGGCGTTGTCGAAGCACGCGGTGTCGGACTGGCCTTCATAGGAGATTGGCCAGAGCTTCTCGATGCTGCGATCATAAAGCGGCGACGACACCGAAGCCTGCCGAGCGGCCATCCAATTGACGTTCCCGCGCAGCGTGTTGATTTCACCGTTATGCGCCACCATCCGATAGGGATGCGCCAGCTTCCAGGAAGGGAAGGTATTCGTCGAGAAGCGCTGGTGGACAAGAGCCAGCGCAGACGCCAGCAACCGATCAGACAGGTCGGTGTAGTACTTCTTCACCTGATAGGAGAGAAACATCCCCTTGTAGACGATCGTGCGCGCCGACAGGCTGACCGTATAGTGGCCGATGTCACGGCCCTTGTAGGCGTCATAAACGGCATTGGAAACGACCTTCCGAGCAACGTAAAGCCGGCGCTCGAACTCCGCCTCATCCTTGATCGAAGCGGGGCGCCCGATAAACACCTGACGGTGAACCGGCTCGGTCCCTTTTACCAATTCCGACAGACTGGAATTGTCGACGGAGACGGATCGCCAGCCGAGAAGCTGCAAGCCTTCCTCTCGAATGATGCGAGACCACACGCGCTCACAGTGTGCGCGCAGTCGATCATCCTGAGGCATGAACACGTGGCCCACGGCATAGTGCCCGACATCTGGCAATTTGAAGCCGGCGTTGCCGCACTCCCGAACCATGAACTCGTGCGGAATCTGCAACAGAATGCCCGCGCCATCGCCGGCGATAGGGTCCGCGCCGACAGCGCCACGATGCTCCATATTCTCCAGGATCGACAGGGCATCCTCGACGATCGCGTGGGATTTTTGGCCCTTCAGATCAACGATAAAGCCAACGCCGCACGAATCGCGCTCGAGGCGCGGATCGAACAGGCCTTCCTGCTCTTCGCTGCTGGCAAACGACGCATAGGGAAGACCGCGGCGGAATGCGCTCGTCATGATATCGTCCTCGAGGGGTATGCTTCTCACTGCCCTAAGACCTGCGCCACAGGACGGCTCCGGCTGTCAGGCAGCACTTCGATTTATCCAACCCGGCAACCGACCAATCTGCCGTCCGACCACCAATCCCCCGCGCAGCAATCCGAACCGATCAGCGGGACCGACACGACGGGAAGCGACAGAAGCTCAAACCAGGCGTCGGCTTCAGGTTGTAACGGCAGTTTTTTTCAAACGTCGGAACGTAAGGCGCGGCTACACTCCAGATCCCGAGGGCCACCCGCAACATCGCGTTGCCAGCGCGGCACGTTCGCCCATGTGCAAAGGACATCTCCGAGCCTCCGGACGCAAGGCACCAACCGCCGCGCCCGTAGTTGCCCAAATCTGTCCATTCCACTCTCATTTCGTCAAATCCAATCAGACGCAGCGAACCCGCAACCGTCCCGCCCCGGGCAACCGATTGCAGCAGCAACACTTTGCAACAAGGCTAGCCGCCGCAAAATGCTCGCCTTCCGATGCTCCTACACGCCGTCGGCGGAACGGACAACAAGGACAGTGATACTGACCTACCTGTATAGTCTAAACATATTTTGCGACCGCGAACAAGAGCGCCTGAGACGTCGAGCCTCCGTCGTCGCCTTGGAAGGTCGCCAGCTTCATGGCTACAAAAACGAGCAGCGCTGAACCGTCCCCCCGGGCAAGGGTGGGTTTCCGCCGCGATATGGCGAACGGGCGCACTCCCGTGCATGTTGACGCACACCACGAGCGAACATCGCCATTGATTTGGCAGGACAGGCCCAGATATATGTGCGCCATCTCCCGGTTACATTTGGTTGCGAGCGCCTCGATCCGAGGCTACAGCCGGGTGTGACTGGATCAATGCAGCGCTTCTTCCTCTTGGGAAGCGCCGCACGTGAGCCCGGCCTTCAGGTTCGGACTTGCGAAAGCGGGCGTGGTGGAATTGGTAGACACGCCAGATTTAGGTTCTGGTGGCCAAAAGCCGTGGGGGTTCAAGTCCCTCCGTCCGCACCACTTTTGCCTGGGGATGTGTCGAAAAGATTTACGCGGAAGCGTCGGCACCAGCCACGCATGCCGCACGGAGCGCCCCGGTGCTTCGCTAGAATTGAGATCGGTCGGGTTACAGGACGCAGGGTAGCAGGAACAAAATGCAGATCACCGAGACTAGCTCCGAAGGTTTGAAGCGCCAGCTTCGCGTCGTGATCGGAGCCGACGAGATCGGCCAGCGCTTCAAAGCGCGACTCGACGAAATCAAAGGCACGGTCCAGCTCAAGGGCTTCCGCAAGGGGCACGTGCCCGAAGCCCATCTCAAGAAGCTGTTCGGCCGCTCGATGATGGCCGAGACGCTGCAGCAGATGGTCGACGAGAGCACCCGCAATGCGCTCACCGAGCGGAATCTGCGACCCGCCATGCAACCCAAGATCGATCTGCCGACCGAGGAAGGCGCCATCGAGCGCGTACTCGAGGGCAAAGCTGATCTCGCCTATGACATGTCGCTTGAAGTGCTGCCGGCAATAACGACCACGGACTTCTCCAAGCTGGAATTGACGAAACTGACGGCCGACGTCGACGACGCTTCGATCGCCTCCGCCCTCGACACGATCGCCGAACGCAATACGCGCTACGAGCCCGAGGAAGGCCGCGTCGCCGCCGACACCGATCGCGTCACGATCGACTTCACGGGTTACGTCGACGGCGAGAAGGTCGACAACGCCTCGGGCGAGGGCATGGCCGTCGTCCTCGGCCAGAGCCAACTCATCCCCGGCTTCGAGGACGGACTAAAGGGTCTCAAATCCGGCGACGAAAAAACGCTCGAACTGAAATTCCCCGACGAGTATCCGGTCGATACCATGAAGGGCAAACCGGCGCGCTTCGAAGTCAAAGTGACGGAAGTCGCCAAGCCCGTAAAACCGGCCGTCGATGACGAGTTCGCCAAGGGTCTTGGCGCCGACGACCTCCCTAAACTGCGGGAGATGGTGACGGCGCAGATCAAGCGTGAATACGATCAGGTTTCGCGCACCAAGCTGAAGCGCCAACTGCTCGACGCGCTCGACAAGTCGCACTCCTTCGAACTGCCGCCGAGCCTCGTCGATGCCGAGTTCAACTCCGTGTGGGAGCAGGTGACCCGCCAGTTGGAGACCGCGAAACGCACGTTTGCCGACGAGAACAAGACCGAGGAGCAGGCGCGAGAAGAATACCGGAAGATTGCAGAACGCCGCGTGCGCCTGGGGCTGTTGATCGGCGAAATCGGCGACAAGAACAAGATCGAGGTCACCCAGGACGAGTTGCGCGATGCTCTGATACAGCGTGCGCGGCAATTCCAGGGTCAGGAGCAGAAGGTATTCGAGTTCTATCAGCAGAACCCGCAGGCCCTCGCCGAAATCCGAGCACCGATCTTCGAGGACAAAGTCGTCGACTTCATCGTCGAATTGGCCAAGCCCACCGAACAGAAGGTGAGCCGCGAAGATCTCCTGAAACCCGACCCCGAGGATGAGGCGGGAGTCGCTTCAGCGAACGCGTAACCCACTTCCCTGGTTGCTCCGAACGGCCGCGCACCCCGCGGCCGTTCGGCCATCGAATAGCCCAATGAGCTTAAGAAGAACCGATGACGAGCGGTTCCCGGACGCCCTCCGCGTCCACCGCCGGATAACTGCGGTGGATGGCCACTCCTGTGGCCATGACGGGCCGATGCATTTGTCGTATCAGGTGTTGTATTTCGCTGGGTTGCTTATCACCTACCCCATGGCAGCGACGATGAAATCTGCCGACTGAACCAGGCCCCGGGGCCTTGAGGAGAATAAACGGATGCGGGATCCGACACAGACCTACATGGACCTCGTGCCGTACGTGATCGAGACATCGGCACGCGGCGAGCGGGGAATGGACATCTTCTCGCGGCTCCTGCGCGAGCGCATCGTATTCCTGACCGGGCCGGTTCACGACGGCATGGCTTCGATCGTGGTCGCACAGCTACTGCTGCTCGAATCGGAGAACCCCAAGAAGGAAATCTCGATGTACATCAACTCGCCCGGCGGGTTGGTGACTGCAGGCATGGCGATCTACGATACCATGCAATTCGTCCGTTGCCCGATCGTCACCCTGTGCGTTGGCCAAGCCGCCTCCATGGGATCGCTTCTACTGTGCGCCGGTGCCAAGGGAATGCGGTTCGCGCTGCCGAATGCGCGGGTCATGGTCCACCAGCCATCCGGCGGATTCTCCGGCCAGGCATCCGATATCCAGCGGCATGCCGAGGACATCGTGAAAATGAAACGGCGCCTGAACGAAATCTACGTCAAACACACCGGCCAGCCCTACGAGACCATCGAGAAGACGTTGGACCGTGACCACTTCATGACCGCCGACCAGGCCAAGGCCTTCGGGATCATAGATAACGTGCGTGAAAAGCGCGAGGAAATGGAAGCCTCGACAACGCGCAGCTGACAGGACAAATCGATCCCATGATGACCTCCAATAACAACGCCGATACACCTGCCAAAGCCGCTTTCTGGCCATCCGTGATCGACAAAGTCGGTGGCCGCGAGGCCACCTTCGACCTCGCGTCGCGGATGCTTCTCGACCGGATCATCTTCGTGGTCGGCCCGATCGAGGACACAATGGCCACCTCGATCTGCATGCAGCTACTCTTCCTGGAGTCTCAAAACCCCAAGAAGGAGATCTCCATGTACATCAACTCGCCCGGCGGCGTCGTCACGGCGGGCATGGCGATCTACGACACGATGCAGTTCATCAAGTCCCCCGTCGCCACGCTGTGCATCGGCCAGGCCGCATCGATGGGCTCGTTGTTGCTGTGCGCGGGCGCTCCGGGAATGCGCTTCGCACTGCCCAACGCCCGCATCATGGTCCATCAACCCTCGGGCGGTTTCCAGGGGCAGGCATCGGACATCGAGCGGCATGCGCTAGACATCATCAAGATCAAGCGCCGCCTCAACGAAGTCTATGTCCACCACACCGGCCAGAGCTATGACACCGTCGAGAACACGCTGGACCGGGATCACTTCATGTCCGCAGAGGAAAGCAAGGGATTCGGTCTCATCGACCGCGTGCTGACAAGGCGCGAAGAAATCGAGGCCGTACTGCCAGCTTCCCCGCCGGCCTGATCTGCGCATTCTGCCCCTGCCGCTCCGCGATAAACCGTCGCAGAAAGGATGCCTGGATCGAAGTGTTCGCCGGCAAATTATGCCACGCACCCCGCCCCGGCGCACTTCCAGTCCCGGCATTCCCGATAGTGGGCAGGTCACTTTGTGCCCGCGTCCGCCACTTCCGGCACGTGGGGGCTGGACCGGCGGGAGGGGACACTTGAAATCATATGTTGTATCGGCGGCAGGGCGTGTGCATATCACCTGATATGGAACTGTCACACTTCCGTTGCAAATTCGCAACGCTCACGTTGCGCAACCGCAGCACTTTGTTCAGGTTGCCCCAAGAGTTCTCTGGCTTCGGCCTTGATCCCGCCGCCAGGACCATGCTCAAATCGATCAGACGGATTCTCGCGTGGCAGGGTGTTGGTGATACCTCTCGATGCTTGACGGCAATCGTGAGCCGTCGACATCGGGTTCGACTGGAATACGCGTCGCGGCTGATGCCCGAAGCGGGAAGCGAGCCAGACAGAAGGGTCGGATAAGCGGATGCCTCCACAAGAAAAGAACACCCTGTACTGCTCGTTCTGCGGAAAGAGCCAGCACGAGGTTCGCAAGCTGATCGCCGGCCCGACAGTGTTCATCTGCGATGAATGCGTCGAGCTGTGCATGGACATCATCCGCGAGGAAAACAAGAACACCCTCGTGAAGTCTCGCGACGGCGTACCCACACCGCTCGAGATCAAGAACGTCCTCGACAGCTATGTCATCGGCCAGGACCACGCCAAGCGCGTGCTCGCAGTGGCGGTTCACAACCACTACAAGCGGCTCAACCACGCGACGAAGAACAACGACGTCGAGCTCGCCAAGTCGAACATCCTGCTGGTCGGCCCCACCGGATGCGGCAAGACGCTGCTCGCTCAAACCTTGGCGCGCATCCTCGACGTGCCATTTACGATGTCGGATGCAACCACGCTGACTGAAGCCGGTTACGTCGGCGAAGACGTCGAGAACATAATCCTGAAGCTGCTGCAGAACGCGGACTACAATGTTGAGCGGGCTCAGCGCGGCATCGTTTACATCGACGAAGTCGACAAGATCAGCCGCAAGTCGGACAATCCCTCGATAACGCGCGACGTTTCGGGCGAGGGCGTCCAGCAGGCTCTTCTGAAGATCATGGAAGGTACCGTAGCCTCCGTGCCGCCCCAGGGTGGCCGCAAGCATCCGCAGCAGGAATTTCTGCAGGTCGACACGACCAACATCCTGTTCATCTGCGGCGGAGCTTTCGCGGGTCTCGAACGCATCATTTCGCGGCGCGGTAAGGGCGCTTCGGTCGGCTTCGGCGCGACAATCATCGGCCCCGACGAGCGCCGCACGGGCGACATCCTGCGTGAAGTCGAGCCCGACGATCTGCTGCGCTTCGGCCTGATCCCCGAGTTCATCGGCCGTCTGCCGGTGATCGCGACGCTCGAGGATCTCGACGAAGCCGCTCTCGTGCAGATTCTCACCGAGCCCAAGAATGCTCTCGTCAAGCAGTACCAGCGCTTGTTCGAGATGGAAGACGTCAAGCTCACACTGACGACGGAAGCGCTCAAATCGATCTCCCGCAAGGCGATCGAACGAAAGACCGGTGCGCGCGGCCTGCGCTCGATCCTGGAGACCATCCTGCTCGAAATGATGTTCGAGTTGCCGGGCCTCAAGGGCGTCGAGGAGGTCGTGATCGGCCCCGAAGTCGTCGAGGGGGGAGCCAAGCCGCTTCGCATCTACACCGATCGCGCCGAAGAAAAAGGGACCGGGACCTCTACGGCGTCGTAACGGGCAATGCAGTCTCGTCGGAGGACGGTTTCGTCTTCCGGGGATTTCCTGATCAAGACGCTCAACTCCGGTTTAGCATCGAGCGCCAATGATCCACGATAGGGATAACCGATAGCCGATCTTGGAAGGTTAGGTGCGCATCCTTATCTAGTATCGTCCGGCACTAAAGTTCAGCCGATCCAGGATGGGCATCTCTGCCGTCTTGTGCCTGCGAACGGATGGCCAGCCGGGAGCCATCGGTTGCGGGATGCGGGTTCTGCCTCTGTTGAGGGGATCGCGCTGATCGTGAGTTCTAAACGGGCCGCCCGTATCGGATACTCTGATGCGGCGGGCTCCAAGGAAGACAAAGAGCGGTAGGCACCCATGCAGACCAAGGAAAAGGCGAGTGGCAAGGAGCTGTTCCCGGTTCTCCCACTCCGCGATATCGTTGTTTTCCCCCATATGATCGTGCCGCTGTTCGTCGGCCGAGAGCGATCGATCAGCGCACTCGAAGAAGTGATGCGGACCGATCGGCACATCCTGCTCGCCGCACAGAAGAACGCCGGGGACGATGATCCGGCGACCGATGCCATCTACGAGATGGGCACGCTCGCATCCGTGCTTCAGCTACTGAAGCTGCCGGACGGCACCGTGAAGGTGCTGGTCGAGGGTACTCAGCGTGCGCGCATCCTGCGCTACACCGAAAACGCCGACTACTACGAGGCGGAGGTGGAGCGCGTTCCCGAGATCGTCGGCACGAAGGAGGAGATCGAAGCGTTGTCGCGATCGGCGATCTCGCAGTTCGAATCCTACGTCAAGCTGAACAAGAAGATCTCGCCGGAAGTGCTGGGTTCACTGGGCCAGATCGAGGATTACTCCAAGCTCGCCGACACCATCGCCTCGCATCTCGCCATCAAGATCGCCGAGAAGCAGGACCTGCTCGAGATCATCAAGATCTCCGAGCGGCTCGAAAAGGTGTACGCGCTGATGGAGAGCGAAATCTCCGTGCTGCAGGTCGAAAAGAAGATCCGCAGCCGCGTCAAGCGTCAGATGGAGAAGACGCAGCGCGAATACTATCTCAATGAGCAGATGAAGGCGATCCAGAAGGAACTGGGCGACGGCGACGAGCGCGACGACGTAGCCGAGTTCGAAGAAAAGATCGAGAACACGAAGCTGTCGAAGGAAGCCCGCGACAAGGCGCTGGCAGAGCTGAAAAAGCTCCGTCAGATGAGCCCCATGTCGGCGGAAGCAACCGTGGTCCGCAACTACCTCGACTGGTTGCTGTCCATCCCGTGGGGTGTGCGCGGCAAGGTCAAGAAGGACCTCGCCGAGGCGCAGGATATCCTCGACAAGGAGCACTATGGCCTTGAGAAGGTCAAAGAGCGGATCATCGAGTATCTTGCGGTGCAGAACCGCACGAACAAGCTCAAAGGCCCGATCCTTTGCCTCGTTGGACCTCCCGGCGTCGGTAAGACATCGCTTGGCAAGTCGATCGCCAACGCGACCGGGCGCGAATTCGTCCGCATGTCGCTTGGCGGCGTACGTGATGAGGCGGAGATCCGCGGTCACCGGCGGACCTACATCGGCTCGATGCCGGGCAAGGTCGTCCAGTCGATGCGCAAGGCCAAGCGGACGAACCCGCTTTTCCTTCTCGACGAGAT
>CANJPN010000051.1 GCA_947475855.1 Bradyrhizobiaceae bacterium | reverse complement strand
TATTGGCAATCGCGCGCGAGTTGCGCCGGGTGCGGCCGCCGGCAAACCTTCCGATCACGGAGCCCAGCAACGAGACGCGCTCAAGCGACATTCGCCGCGTAATCCAGTAGGTCAACTCCAGTGCCGTACGTGACAGACTACGCATAAGCTATCCGACCTTGGAGACTGCGGGAAAACCGGACCAGAGACGTGGGACCGGTGAATCGGTTGGAGATACGTCATGGCGAGACATGCGAGCCTGAGCGTCGCGGACACGATTGAGATGTGTGAGTTTCCCGCCTCCCGGGCACCGCACACCCAATCGTGCATTCAGAAAGGCTGTCGTGAAGCAGCCAAGCGAACGTGCTCAGCGGATAGGGCAGATCAAACTCGAGCCTGTGGATAGCACGCGCGCCAAGCCTTGCCTGCAGCAAAATCAACACACTGACGATTACCGCGATGGTATTCATGCCAATTGATCGACCTAAGTGACCTCAAACTAAGAGATATTGCGTAGACCAGAACCACGCTTCCCCTTGGAACCAGCAAAGCCGTCGGATTAGTCCCAGGAGTGGGGAGCTAGAGTCGCCATTAGTAAAAGCCGCGGCCGGTAAGCCATCGCAACCGCGGCGTCGAAGCGTCCCGATCCGCGCAACTGCCGACCACTCCACCCCTCCCGCTTTTTGGGCTACGTCATCAGCCAAGTCCCACTCAGCGCCTCTCTCGAGTCACCATATGACCGCCCCCTTCGACATCCACTCCGCCTACCCCCGCGATCTCGTCGGCTATGGCCGCGATGCGCCCGATCCGAAGTGGCCGGGCGGCGCGCGCATTGCCGTCCAGTTCGTGATCAATTACGAAGAAGGCGGCGAGAACTGCATCCTCCACGGAGACGCCGCCTCTGAGGCATTCCTGTCCGAGATCGTGGGCGCGCAAGCCTGGCCGAACCAGCGCCACATGAGCATGGAGTCGATCTACGAATACGGCTCGCGCGCCGGGTTCTGGCGGCTGCATCGCATGTTCACGTCGCGACAGATGCCGGTCACCGTGTTCGCCATCGCGACCTCGCTCGCCCGCAACCGCGAAGCCGTCGCCGCGATGAAGGATGCGAAGTGGGAGATCGCCACCCACGGCCTCAAATGGATCGACTACCGCGATTTCACCGAGGACGCGGAACGCGCGCACGTCGAACAGGCGATCCGCATCCACACCGACGTCGTCGGCGAACGCCCTCTCGGCTTCTACCAGGGTCGCACTTCAGTCAATTCGCTCGACGTCGCGATGATGGAGCAGGGCTTCCTCTACTCTGCCGACAGCTACGCCGATGAGCTACCTTATTGGGTAAAGGGTCCCCGCGGCCCGCAGCTCATCGTGCCGTACACGCTCGACGCCAACGACATGCGCTTTGCAACGCCGCAAGGCTTCAACGCCGGCGACCAGTTCTACACCTACCTCAAGGACAGCTTCGACGTGCTCTACGCCGAAGGCGCGGCCGGCAGCCCCCGCATGATGTCGGTCGGCATCCACTGCCGCCTCGCCGGCCGCCCCGGTCGCGCCGCAGCACTCACCCGTTTCCTGGACTACGTGCGCGGTCACGACCACGTCTGGGTCGCAACCCGCCTCGATATCGCGCGCCACTGGGTCAAGCATCACGCTCCCGCAGGACTGAAGCCCTCCGCGATGCACCGCGCCCTGTTCCTCGAACACTTCGGCGACCTCTTCGAACACACGCCTCAGATCGCAGAGCGCACCCATCGCGCCGGTCTCGACGCCAGACACGACGACGTCCCAGGCCTGCACAAGGCGTTGGTCGCGACGATGATGTCCCTGCCGCGCGACGAGAAACTGGCGTTGATCCGCGCGCATCCGGAACTGGCCGGCCGGCTCGCGCTTGAAGGCACACTGACTGCGGATTCGACCTCCGAGCAGGGCCGCCTGGGCTTTACCTCGATGTCGCGCGAAGAGTTCGACAAAGTGGCTGGCATCAATCGACGCTACCGTGAAAAGCATGGCTTCCCGGTCATCGTCGCTTTGGCTCTGCATCAGACGCGCGACACTGCCATCGCTGAGATGGAGCGCCGCATTGGCAGCACCACCGACGCCGAAATCGAAGCATCACTCGAACAAATCGGCCACATATCACGCAACCGCCTGAAGCAGCGGATGGCCGCATTTGAATAGCAGTGCTGCCACAACCAGGAACCTTATCCACCTGCGAGTTTTTGCAGGGATGACGCGCGCCTCGCGACGGGTTACCCACAGGTGCGGCGAAAGCGGGATCGCCGCAATTCAACTGTAGCTAAGCCTGCGTAAGTGGCAGCGGGATCATGTCGTTGTATGAGGTATTGGATCGGTTTGTCGCGACCGGCGTGCTCGCGTGCGCGGGGCTCGTCGGCGCCGATATCGATCCCTCCTCTCCATTGGACGGCGCAGAGTTCTCGGCTCGCCTGCGTTCAAGCAAGCTGAACGAACTTTTCGGCGCAGCACTCGACGCACTCGCGCACACCCTGTGGTTTGCAAACGAACGCCAGGGCATTCCTCTTGCAGCAGCCGAGCACCACGCAGCAACGCTGACCGCGCTGATGAGCGAAGTCCGCTTTGCACCCGGCGAGATCGCCAAGGCCTTCACGGCAGCGCGCGGCCAGTTGACCGCAGCCGCAGACGCCGCCCCTGCTACGCCTGCCAGCCATCTTGCAAATCTCTGGCTCGACAAGACGTCTTCCGCGGGCGCGCTCGCGCGAACGGGCCTCGACTTGGAAATCAGCCGCTTTCTGATGTCCGAAATGCTGACGCATGTCATCGACCGCACGCCATTGTTGACGACACTCGCGCCAGCCATCGCCGAGCACCGCACCGCGCTCGCATCGCACAAGCAGCGGCCGCCCCCCGCAATACCAACCCCACCTGGCGTCACACCACCAGGAAACGAAACCTCCCCTGGCAATCCGCAGCGGACCCGACCGGTTCTGGTTGCGCCAACCCCACCAAATCTGCCCGCAGCCACCGCCAGCGCCGAGATACAAGCCCGCCATCGCCTGCCCGAAGGCGCGTTGCGGCGCATCCAGCAGATTCTCGCTCAGCAACCGATGTCCGCAGAGCAGCGGCTGGCACGCCTCGATGAACTCGGAGCGTGGCTGATTTCGACCGTCGCCTACTTGCGCAAACCGACCAATGACGCACCCGCGCAACAGCAGGCGAAACTCGACGCTGCCACCGCCCTCGAACATGGCGATTTCGAGCAGGCGATGGATTATCTGCGTGCCGTGCGCGAGCACACGCGCGACAGCCGCCGCCGTATCGAAGCCCGGATTGCCGACGAACTGCAGTCGCTGCGCTTGCAGATGATCGAAGAAGCCGCCGCAACATCGCGCCTGGGCGAGTTGGCTCTCGCCCGTATGGACCTCGACTCCGCCGCCGACTACTTCGCCGACGCCGCAGGCCAACTCCCAGCCAGCGAAGCCGCCCTCGAACTCGATTATCGCCAGAAGCAGGCAGAAGCGCTCGCCGCCAAGGCAGAGACCACAGGCGACGCCCGCGCATTGCAAGCCTCCGCTCAGGCCTTCCGCAAGTGCCGCAGCCTCGTCACGACAGCGACCGCCTCGCGTACACGCACGCGCATAAGCGTCGGACTGGGCGACATGCTGACCGCTCTCGCCGCGCGCCACCCCAACGAGACGATCGAACTCGAAGAGGCGATCACCGCATACGCCGACGCTATCGCCACCGTCGACCAGGCGACGAAGCCGATGCAGTGGGCGCTCGTGCAGCTTTCACACGCAGCCGCCCTGATCGAGCTCGGCAAGCGTTTCGACCGCCATCGCCACTGGACGCAGGCTGCGACTGTGCTGATGCCGGCACTGGAAGTTTTCGAATCGCGCAACGCGATGGACCTGGCCGAAGCAGCCCGCGCCAAGCTGCGCGACATCGCCGGTGGTCTCGCTGACGTACCGGCGCAAGGATTGCTCTCGCGACCAGCATGAGACCGCGCGCTACTTGATCCTTACAACCCGCCCTCGGACCTGCCGATGGGAAGCACGCCCTTCAAGTCGTAGAGCACGCCACGCGGCTTCAGAAAACGGCGAAGTTTTTGCTCCCCCATCGCTGTGATTGCATTGTGCTTCACCGCGAGAACCACGGCATCGAACCGCCCCTTTGGCAACGTGTTGCCGACCTTGATACCGTACTCGTGCATTGCTTCTGCGGCATCGGCTTCAGGATCGAACACCGTCACTTTCGACACGAAGCCACCGAGTTCGACGACGAGATCGGCGACCTTCGTGTTGCGTGTGTCCGGGCAGTTCTCCTTGAACGTGAAACCCATGACCAGAACGTGCGCGCGATCAACAGAGATCTTGCGCTTAACCATCGTCTTGACGATGTCGTGAGCGACGAACGCCGCCATCCCGTCGTTGATGCGCCGTCCGGCTAGGATCATCTCGGGATGAAACCCGATCGATTGCGCCTTGTGCGTGAGATAGTAGGGATCTACGCCGATACAATGTCCGCCGACCAGGCCTGGCGTATACGGGTGGAAGTTCCACTTCGTACCTGCAGCCGCAAGCACTTCACGCGTCTCCAGCCCCATCCGCTTGAATAGCTGGGCGAGTTCGTTGACGAGCGCGATGTTCACGTCGCGCTGAATGTTCTCGATCACCTTCGCCGCTTCAGCCACGCGGATCGAACTCGCCTTGTGCGTCGTCGCCGTGATGATCTGCGAGTAGACTTTATCGATCAGCGCAGCCGCATCGCGCGTCGATCCGGACGTGATCTTGCGGATATCCGGCAGCCTGTGGCTCTTGTCGCCCGGATTGATCCGCTCGGGACTGTAGCCCGCATAGAAATCGCGATTGTATTTGAGACCCGAAACCTTCTCGACGAGCGGAACGCAGATCTCCTCCGTCGCACCGGGATACACCGTCGACTCGTACACCACGACGTCGCCGCGGCTGATCACCTTGCCGACTGTTTCGCTCGCCCTTTGCAGCGCCGTCACATCCGGGCGCTTCGCCTGGTCGATCGGCGTCGGCACCGTCACGATGTAAAAGTTGCAATCCTTGAGATCCGAGATATCGGCGCTGAAAGAAAGCTTGTCTGCCGCAACCAGCTCTTCGCGGGTGACTTCTTTCGTCCGATCAATTCCGCGCGAAAGCTCGGTCACGCGGGGCTTCGAGATGTCGAAGCCCTTCACGTGAAAGTGCTGCCCGAGATACGCCGCCAGCGGTAGGCCGACGTAGCCGAGCCCTATCACGGCGATCCGCAAGTCTCCGAACCGTGGCAGAGGGGCAGCCGACACGCCCCCCATGAGCCTCGACGCTTTCCGCGGCGAGGCTTTGGTCAATGCCTTTACGACCCTTCGCCGTCGACTGGTAGGTCGCCCACCTCGAGACGACTTGCGCGCAGCCTTGCGCGCGGCAGGCCGGCCAGGCTTGCGGCGGCCGGCTGCCCGTCGCTTCGCCGGAGCAACCTTGCGCGACGACACCTTCACGGCTGCACGAGTCGAGCGAGCCCCGCGCGCGCTCTTCACTGATGCTTTGCGCGACGCCTTGTTGCTTGCCAATTTGCGAGGCGCAGCAGCGCGGCTCTTTACAGCGGGACGCTTTGCAGCCGTCCTCTTCGAAGTCTTCTTGGCCTGACGCCGCGGCGCCGCAACCGAAGCTTTCACCTTCTTGGCGGCTCGCTTCTTGGCCGGCGCCTTCGCAGCCGCCCGAACTGATTTGCTCTTGCCGGGCTTTGCACTCTTACGGGGCATACGCATGTCGAACACCTGTCGAGCTTGTCATCAATAACCGGATCGCGGTTCGCATCACGTTGGATGACGATGAGAAATGAGAGGGACACGCGCGCAAATATGTTGTTGCACAACATTGCCGTGCAATGACTAAGAACGCGAGCATCGCCGAACGAGGAGCACGAAAGAGCATTGCGGCCCTCCCGAACGTCACATCGGCACGCCACATGACAGCGAAAGTCCCGGTTCTGCAATACCTTTTAGGTCGCGGCCTCGCGACACAAGCTGCCGATGTGACTTAACGAATGCACGCGGGACGGACGAGCCGCATCGGGTCGGCAGCTCGTCTGAGCTCCAGGTCACAGCATCTCTCAGCTTGAAATCTCGACAACGAATTCCATTCGCTGGGCATCGCAGCGATAGTCGAACGCATGCGTCGGCTCGCCTGCTTCATCGACGCTGACGCCGTACATCCCGATCACGGTGGAGCCATTCTTCAGCTTCAACGCTCGCCGTTCGTTACTGTCCGCAGCTCTGCCTGTGATGCTGACCTGCTTTCGCCGATAGTGATTGACGCCGGCCTGTGCGAAAGCACGACGCAGACTCCCTGCCGTCTCGATGAGGTCGCCGACACGAGCGAAACGATCGGCCGGCATCCACAACGTCGAGTATGCCAATGGGATGTCGTTGGCAGTTACGATCTGAACGATCTCGAGCACCTGGGTGCGCTGCGCCACGCCGAGTAGCTTCGCTATTGCCGCCGGCGGCGAGCACATTTGCCGGGAAAGAATGCGCCGTCCGTGCGTGAAGCCCGCCTTCTCCAGCACGTCGGAAAGCCTCGTCCGCGGCCCCATCACGAACTCGACGCGTCTTGGTGAGATGAAAGCACCCTGATACGGCAGATTGCGCAGCACGCCGCGCTTTACCAGTTCTGCAATCGCCGCACGCAGCGTATGTCGCCCGACGGAGAGCTTGGCAGCGAGCTGCGTCTCCGCCGGCAGCCGGCATGATGAGTTGAAAGCGCCCGATGCGATTTCCATCTCGAGCCTGTCGGCCACGAGGCGCCAACCAGCCACCTTCGCATTGCTGGCTGCCGCACCTCGACGAGATTTGGTCGATGGAGCGGAAACCTTCTTTTTCTTGTTGCGGGGGCCGCTGGCCATGACACGTGCTTCACTTGAAATTGATGGTCAAAGACACCCCCGCGCAACAGATGAAGCAATACGATTCTGCTTGCAAACATTGGCGCAAATTGGCGTGTGAGGCGCGTTAAAACAATGTAAGCAATGTGTCTCAATTTCCCGAAATCCGGACACGAAACATGAGCAAGAACTCCCCCGACCATCTGCCCTACCGCCCTTGCGTCGGCATCATGGTGATCAATCGTGCAGGCCATGTCTGGGTCGGGCAGCGCGCGGATATGCAAGGCGATGCCGAAGGCCCGGGCCGATGGTGGCAGATGCCACAAGGCGGCATCGACGAAGGCGAGGAACCGCGCGTAGCCGCGATCCGCGAAGTCTGGGAAGAGACGGCGATGCGCTCTCTCGCAATCCTCGGCGAGACCAGCGAATGGGTGACGTATGATTTGCCACCGGAACTGATCGGCGTAGCATGGGGCGGCAAGTATCGCGGCCAACGACAGAAGTGGTACGCGATGCGCTTCACGGGCGACGAGACCGAAATCGATATCGGCCCTCGCCCAGGACACGACGTCGAGTTCTGCTCATGGCGCTGGAGCCCGGTCACGGAACTCGTCGGGGCGATCGTGCCGTTCAAGAAGCAGGTCTACGAGTCCGTCATCGCACAGCTCGGCCGCTTTGCAGTTCCCGTTTGAGAAAGCATATGTCCGACCGTCATACCCGACGCATCATGATGCATGTCGCAGCGGTATTCGCCGCCCTCGCGATGTGGTGGATCATAGCTGACTTCGCAGCCGCGTTGGCCGCCAGCGTCGTTGCGTTTCTCGTGGTAAATGCCATTGGCCATATTGCTTTCGGTCCGATGCCGAACGCCACCGACATTCGCCGCGACGTTGAAGAAATCTTGCGTCGCCCCGATTGACGAATTTGCCCCTCAACCGTCCTTCGCGCGAACCTTTCCGCTGATCGCCGCCTGCGCGGCTGCCAGCCGCGCGACAGGCACGCGGAACGGCGAGCAGGACACGTAGTCGAGCCCGGCGTGATGGCAGAACGCCACCGAAGCGGGATCGCCGCCATGCTCTCCACAAATGCCGACCTTGAGATCCTTGCGCGCCTTGCGCCCGCGCGTCGTTCCGATCTCGACGAGTTCCCCCACGCCCGACTGGTCTATCGACACGAACGGATCCACCTCGATGATGCCGTTCGCCGTATAGTTCGCCAGGATCGGCCCGGCATCGTCGCGTGACAGCCCGAGGCAGGTCTGCGTCAGATCGTTTGTGCCGAACGAGAAGAATTCCGCACCCAGCGGCCCTTCCGCGATCTCTTCCGCACGCAATGCCGCGCGTGGCAACTCCACCATCGTACCGACCTGATATTGAAGTTTCGCGCCGGTCTCCGCCTCGACCTTCGCCGCCGTCACGTCGATCGCCCTGCGCACGACGTCGAACTCACGGCGGAACGCAACGAGCGGAATCATCACTTCCGGCACGACAGGGCTGCCGGTCTTTTTGGCAGCGCTGATCGCCGCCTCGAAGATCGCACGCGCCTGCATCTCTGCGATTTCGGGATATCTGATCGCGAGACGGCAGCCGCGGAACCCCAGCATCGGATTCGTCTCTTCCAGCTCCTTGATGCGATCGACGAGGCGCTTCACCGGCACGCCCAGCGCCTTCGCAACGCCAACGCGTTCTTCCTCGCCATGAGGCAGAAACTCGTGCAGCGGCGGATCGAGCAGACGGATCGTCACCGGCTTGCCAGCCATGATCTCGAACAGCGCCTCGAAATCCTTGCGCTGCATCGGCAGGATCTTGGCCAGTGCAGCGCGCCGGCCCTTCTCGTCGTCCGAGCAGATCATCTCCCGCACGGCAAGAATGCGGTCAGCATCGAAGAACATATGCTCCGTGCGGCAGAGGCCGATGCCTTCCGCACCGAACCGTTTGGCCTGCTCGGCATCAAGAGGAGTATCCGCGTTGGCGCGCACCTTGAGGCGCCGCGCAGCATCGGCCCAGCCCATGAGGGTGCCGAAGTCCCCCGACAATTCCGGCTGTCGCATTTTCACGCGGCCCGCCAGCACTTGCCCGGTAGCGCCGTCGATAGTGATGAGTTCGCCCTTCCTGAGCACGCGATTGCCGACCGTCACTGTTCCAGCCGCGTAGTCGATCCGCAGCGCACCGGCACCGCACACGCATGGCCGCCCCATGCCGCGCGCAACCACCGCTGCGTGGCTCGTCATGCCGCCGCGAGCGGTTAGAATCCCCGTCGCGGCATGCATCCCGTGAATGTCTTCCGGCGAGGTCTCGGTGCGCACCAGGATCACATCGCGGCCCTTGCCCTTCAACGCTTCCGCTTCGTCGGGCGAGAATACGATCTCACCCGATGCAGCTCCTGGCGAAGCAGGCAAGCCCGTTGTGATCAGCTCTTTTTCGGCACTCGGATCGATGGTCGGATGCAGCAACTGGTCCAGCGCCGATGGCTCGACGCGCATTACAGCATCGCGCTCTGAGAGCACGCCTTCCCGCGCGAGATCGACAGCGATCTTCAGCGCCGCTTCAGCCGTTCGCTTGCCGTTGCGCGTCTGCAGCAACCAGAGGCGCCCGGCCTGGATCGTGAACTCGACATCTTGCATGTCGCCATAGCGGCGTTCCAGCTTCGCGAAAATCTCGGTCAGCTCGGCGAACGTCTTCGGCATCGCCTCTTCCAGCGACGGCAGCTTGTCGCCCGCATCCACCCGCGCCTTTTTCGTCAGGCTCTGCGGCGTGCGAATGCCCGCCACCACATCCTCGCCCTGCGCATTGATCAGGAACTCGCCGTACACCTCCTGCACACCCGTCGACGGATTGCGCGTGAACGCGACGCCGGTCGCCGACGTGTCGCCCATGTTGCCGAACACCATGGCCTGCACGTTGACCGCAGTGCCCCAGTCGTCGGGAATGTCATTGAGCCGGCGGTAGGTCTTCGCCCGAGCGGACTGCCACGAACCGAACACCGCGCCGATCGCGCCCCACAACTGATCGTTCACGTCCTGCGGAAACGGCTTGCCCGTGACCCGCCGCACGACCTCGTCGTATTGTGCCGCGACATCCTTCCAGTCCTCGGCGGAAAGCTCGGTATCGGAATTGTAGCCGTTGAGGTTCTTGTGCCCCTCCAGAATGTCCTCGAACTCGCCGTGATCCACCTCGAGCACGACGTTTGAGTACATCTGGATGAAACGACGATAGCTGTCCCATGCGAAGCGCGCGTCTCCGGACCGCTTCGCCAGCCCCTCGACCGTCGTCGCGTTCAGCCCCAGATTGAGGATGGTGTCCATCATTCCTGGCATCGACGCGCGCGCGCCCGAGCGAACCGAAACGAGCAGCGGGTTCTTCGCATCGCCGAACGTCATGCCGACGGCCTTGCCGACCGCCGCCAGCGCCGCCTCGGCCTCCTGACGGAGCCCCTCCGGCAACTTGCCCCCGTGGGTATAGTAGGCCGTGCAGACCTCTGTCGTGATCGTGAACCCCGGCGGCACCGGCAATCCGAGGCTCGACATCTCAGCGAGATTGGCCCCTTTGCCCCCCAGCAGATCGCGCATCGAAGCGTTGCCGTCGGTTCGGCCCGTGCCGAACTGGTAGACCCGCTGAGAACTGGACGCCGTCGACTTGGACTTGGCCATGGTTCGATCTCCCGGGAGCAGCTAGAAATGCTGCAGGCGCGAAGTGCTGGTGGCGGTGTCCATAGCAGCAATGCATCCAGGGGCAAAGACGACAGTCGTATAACACCTTGCAACTCTACGATTACTCCACAACGGAAGGTGGCTCTTCGCAAAATCAGAGATAGTCTGTCATCGACTTGTGCAGCGCACCCAAAGTGCGATCGGCAATCCCATCCAGGTTGACCAGGGCTTTGACAGCGCCGCCCCTTACCACCAAGAATGCCCCATCCCCTTGCAACCGAGCCCAAAATGCCAGCAACCGACCACTTGCCCAAAGTCCTTTCGACCGTCGATCGTAACCATCAGGCCGGCCTCGACCGGCTGTTCGAGTTGCTGCGGATCGACAGCGTCTCGACCGATCCCGCCTATAAGCCCCGCTGCCAGGCGGCAGCAGAGTGGTGCGCCAGCCAGCTCCGCGAAATCGGTTTCGATGCATCGGTGCGCCCGACGACGGGCCACCCCATGGTCGTCGGGCATGACCGCGCCAAGGTCGGCAAGGAAACCAATCATCTCTTGTTCTATGGCCACTACGACGTACAACCGCCTGATCCACTCGAGTTGTGGACCACCTCGCCGTTCGAGCCGCGCATCGCCACCGAGAAAGGCAACGGCAAGGTCATCGTCGCCCGCGGCGCCCAGGACAACAAGGGCCAGCTCATGACCTTCATGGAGGCCGCCCGCGCCTGGAAGGAAGTCGCTGGCGAATTACCCTGCGCCGTCACAGTCCTGATCGAAGGCGAGGAGGAATGCGGCAGCCCGAGCCTCCCCGGCTTCCTCAAGCAGTCCGGCAAAGAACTGCGCTGCGATCTGGCCTTGGTCTGCGACACCAGCCAGTGGAGTAAAGACACGCCGGCCATCACGACGATGCTGCGCGGCCTCGTCGGTATCGAGGTATTCATCGAAGGCCCCGCCCGCGACCTGCATTCAGGAATGTTCGGCGGCCCCGCGATGAACCCGATCCGTGCCCTTGCCGCTATCATGGCCGACATGCACGACAGACAAGGCCGCGTCACCGTCCCAGGCTTCTACGACGGCATCGAAAAACTGACTGCTGCGCAGAAAAAGCAGTGGGATGCCCTCGACTTCGACCCCAAAGCCTTCCTCGGCCAGATCGGCCTCTCCATTCCCGCCGGCGAATCCAAGGCGAGCGTGCTGGAGCAGGTCTGGGCCCGCCCAACGCTGGAATTCAACGGCATCACAGGCGGCTACCAGGGCGTCGGCTCCAAGACGGTTATTCCCGCGCTCGCCTCGGTGAAGATCACCTGCCGCCTCGTGCCCGGCCAGGACCCGAACAAGATTCTCGCCGGCCTGAAAGCGTTCGTGCAGTACCGCGTGCCCGCCGACTGCAAGGCCCGCTTTGGCGAAGGCCGCGGCGGCAAAGCGATCGCGTTCGACACCACCGCTCCGTACATGAAGGCCGCCGCCCGCGCCCTCGAGCAAGAGTGGGGTAAACCGACTGTCATGATGGGCTGCGGCGGCTCGATCCCGATCGTCACTTCGTTCAAGGACGCCCTCGGCATGGATACGCTTCTCGTCGGCTACGGCCTCGACGACGACCGCATCCACAGCCCCAACGAGAAATACAATCTCACGAGCTTCAAGAAGGGCGCACGGAGCTGGGTCCGCATCCTCGCTGAACTGGCGGCGCTGAGGTAGTACGCGGGGACGCGCCGCGCCGCGAAGCACAAAGGGGATATAGGGGATCACCGCTATGTGCCTCCAGCGACACGAGAAGCACCGCCGAGATCTCCAGAACCAAGCTCATTTGCTTGCCACGACGCCGCGCGCCCTGTTACGTGTTGCGCAGGTGGGGGTCAGTTGGGCGGTCGAACGCCCTTCTCAGTAATGCGTTTGGGCACCGTGCGAATCCTAGGACTGGTCAGCGATACGCATGACAGCGGCATTGCGCTTTTGCGCAACGGCCATCCTGAGCTCGTGATCGAAGAAGAACGCCTATCCCGCCGCAAGCACACTACCCGCTTCCCCGAGTGCGCACTGAAAGCTGCCTTCAGCGACCGCGGCATCGGCCTCGCCGACGTCGAAGCCATTACGATACCCTGGGACATCGCCAAGCTGCGGCGCACTTTTGCGGCAGCCGTACTGCGTCGGTTTCCAGCGAGCCTCGATCTTCTCAGACCCGCCGCCCGCCCCACCCAACGCGATGGGATTCTCGTTCTAAATCATCGCATTACCAACAATCTCCGTCGCCACTTCGGGACACGCAAGCTCCCCCAGATCATCAACGTCGGCCATCACGATTCCCACGCCGCCGCGTTCTTCGTCTCCCCTTTCGAGGATGCGACCATCCTGGTCATGGACGGCTACGGCGACGATGCATCGACCAGCGTCTACACCGGCAAGGGCAATCGCCTTGAACGCCACTGGCAGACCGGCATCTTCAACTCGCTGGGCATGGTCTACACCTTCCTAACCCGCTATCTCGGCTTCGGCGGGTTCGCCGAGGAAGGCAAGGTCATGGCGCTCGCCGCGATGGGCGGGCCGGAGTTCGTCGAACGTTTCCGCAAGCTCATCCACCTCGACGACGATGGCCGTTACCGCATCGATATGTCGTACTTCGACTACGACGCGCACGCGATGCTGAAGCCCTTCAAGCAGAAGTTCTTCGACACCTTCGGCCCCGCGCGCCTCCCCGGCGAACCGCTGGAGCAGCGCCATCTCGACATCGCATTCGCCCTGCAGGCCGTCACCGAGGAAGCAATCCTCCACATCGCGCACCACCTCGAACGCCGCTTCCCCTCGCGCAACCTTGTGATCACCGGCGGCGTTGCGCTGAACTGCGTCGCCAACGGTCGTGTTGCCCGAGATACCAATTACCAGAACGTGTGGGTCCCACCCGTGGCATCGGACACCGGCGCGCCACTCGGCGCAACGCTCTGGCACCATCATCAGACCCTTGGCCATCCCCGCGACTTCGTGCTCGACCGCGTATCCTATGGTCTCGAATACGGCCCCGAAGCGATCGAGGCTGCGTTGCGTGCGCGCGGCTTGCGCTTCGAACACCTGCCCGGCGCAGATATGCAGCACCGCATCGCAGCCGATCTTGCCGCCGGCCGAATTGTCGGATGGTTTCAAGGCCGCTTCGAAATGGGCCCACGCGCACTCGGCAACCGCTCGCTGTTGGCCGACCCGCGCCGCGCCGACATGAAGGATGCCCTCAATCAGCGCATCAAAAGCCGCGAGGGATTTCGACCGTTCGCACCCGCGGTGCTCGTCGAGGAAGCCAGCCGCTTCTTTGAGCTGGATGGCCCCGACCCGTTCATGACCAAGGCCCCGCGCGTCCGTGAAGAGATGCGACACCTCATTCCGGCCGCAGTCCATGTCGATGGCACAGCCCGCGTCCAGACCATCGAACGCAACGCAAACCCACGCTACTACGATCTGATCAAGACCTTCGGCGAACTGACCGGCGTACCCGTCCTGATCAATACCAGCTTCAACGAGCGCGAACCGATCGTCGCGCGACCCGAGGAAGCGATCGACTGCTTCCTTCGTACCGATCTCGACATTCTCGCGCTCGGCGATTTCTACTGCGCCGACCGCGGCCAGATGAAAGCAGCTGGAAAGGCTCCCTTCGCGGCTAGCCAAGTCCGCGACCTGGTGGCTGCCGCCCCCAACAAGGCATGAAAACCAAGCTCCGCGCAGAGGATCGCTGGGTGATGGCGCTGGCTATCGCCGCCGGGCTCGCCATGCTCGTTATTGGCGTCCGCTTCCTGACAGTTCCCCATCAGGCCGCGCGGTTTTTCGGTCTCTCGAACCCGCCGGGTCGGTTCGACCTACACCACGTCGTCGCGCTGCGCGATCTATGGCTGGCGCTGATGCTGATTGGATTGGCGACACTGAGAGAGTGGCGTGCGCTGGCGCTCTGCCTTGGCTTGGGCGCCATCGTCTGCTTCGCCGACAGCGCTATAGTCGCCTGGTCCAGCGGCAGCGGCGGCGCCATCGCATTCCATGTCGCCTCGGGCATCTACTGCGCCGCGCTGGCGTACGCTTCCCACAGCCGCAGCGGTAATTCTCATTGAAGTGAAAACCAGACTTGCACGCCCCCCGCTGAACGCCATATTCAAGGGGAGTTGCTTGCACAAACACCACTGCTAAATGGCACTATTCGCAAAATTGCGGAAACACTGCCGTCTTTTCGTCATACCCCGGACATCACATCGCCCGGGCGCTACATGAATGTGCAATCCGAGGTGATCGGCTTCGCCAAGCCCGTTCGATTGGCCAGTAGCGTCCGCATTGGTCAGAGTAGTCAGCAGTTTCCGTGGGCAAATGACACGCGAGCAGGCCTGGAGGGCTTGAAGGATGAACGTCTTGCCGCCTGCCGGCCTCGTAGACTGGCTGCTGACGCCGCGGAACCTACTTTCCGGTCTCGGCATGCTCATCGGCGTCTCGATCGTCTTGCTCGCTATCGCAGGACTTTTGAAGGCACGACCTGTCGCGCCAGCCGCAGCCCAAGGCACATCAGCCCGCCGTCGCAGACAGTTCGACGAGATGGCGTCCCGTTGGCAACTCCTCCTGCTCGGCGCGACCGGCTTCGTACTCTCGCTCGCCTCCGGCTACACCACCTGGATGGGCATGACGAACTTCACTGGCGAGAAAATGCTCTCGCTGATGGTCACGTTCGGCATTCAGGGCGTGATGCTGATCGTCGCCTGGTTGATCGGCGAAAGCTTCGCGACTGGCATGAACCGCCGCCTGCCCGATGGCCGCCCGGCAGGTCGCCTCGATGCGCTGATCGGCGTGGTCCTGGCCATCCTCGTGGTGGCCGTTGCATTTTATTGGGTTCTCTATTCGAGCGGCACATTCGGCTTCACCAAGGCCGGCACCACGAAGCAGATTGACTGGTCCCGCTTTGCCGACATATCCGCCTACTTCGCAGTCGGCCTGATCGTGCTTGGCGTTCTCGCCTTCAACTTCGCCCGCGGTGGTGAGTTGTCGCTGCCCTACGTGCAGAGCACCCGCATCATCATCAAGAACGCCGTGCTGTGGGTGATGTTTCTCGCATGCATGGCGACGTCCGTATTCTTCTCCTTCGACAGCCTTTTCACCGCGATCTTCCCCAAGGATGAGCGCGTCCGTGCAACCCAGCTTCGCGCGCAGAACCAAGTGGCGGGCATGGTCGCCGACATCGGCTCGACGATCGAAACGCGGCGGCTGACTGAAATCGACCGCTTGTTCCACGTAAAAGGCTGGCAGGACTACGATAAGCACCTCTCAATTCTCGCCGAAAAGTCCCAGGGCGCGCAGAAGCAGATCGAGGACTATTTCAACGCCCAGCTCGAGGACAAGAACCGCGCGGTCAAGCAGCAGCAGGAACGCATCGCGAGCGCCCAGAGCGGCAGCGCAGGCCACCTCTCCAAGAAGAACACGCTGACCGACGAGATCTCGCGTCTCAAGGGCGAGCGTCCCTCGCTCGCCGCCGACTACGCGGAAAAGAAGACCGAGCTGGAAAACCGTGCCAAAGGCGTGGACGCCAAGCGCGTCGAAGCCCAGGCCGAGGACCGCGGCGCGGAAGGTACACTGAAGCAGGGCAAAGGCCCCATCTACCGCCAGATCATGACTGATCTCGCACGCCTTCAAGACGCCTATAAAATTCAGGAAACCCGCGTTCGCGACAGCCAACAACGGATGTCCGCTACGGATACGCGGATTGCCCAGCTCGAGCGCGAACTCGCCGCCGTCGATGGCGACCTCGCCAAGCTCAAGGGCGAAGCTGAAACTGCCCAGCAGCGCATCAAGCTCACGCAGGAAACCGGCGAAACCGACAACCAGCCGCGCATCGACCCTTCACGGGTGCAGCCGGCATTCGAACGCGCCCGCCTGGAGTTCCGCCAGGAGCCAACGCGTGAACGCCTTGGCGCGCTGCACCAGCAATGCTCGCAGCTCTACAATGCTATGGTCAGCACCCCAGCCACCAAGGACAGGGTGCGCGGGATCGACTGCGACCCCAAGCAGGCGACCGAAGCCGCCGCCGTCATGTTCTCGCTCAACGACGGCATGAAAACGTTCGATGCCGGTTGCGCCGGCGGCGATAAGCTCGCAGCACACGTAACGACCGACGCGCTTTACGGCTTCGCCCGAAAGTGCCTCGCCGACTCGGGGCTCCCTGCACGAGAGACCGACGAGCTGCGCACCAAGATCAACTTCCTCGAGCTGTCGCGCGACGACAAGGCCCATCCCTTCGTCGGCACCATCAACGCCTTCAACGACGGTAACCGTCTCGCGTACCTGGCCCTTGCAATCGCGATCGCCATGGACAGCCTGATCTTCATGTCCGGCCTGTTCGCGGCAAACGCCGTGCGCTCACCGTTGTCCGACGTGCCAAGCATGAAAGCACGATCGGGTCGCCAGCTCGAAGCGATCGTCGAGAACGCGTTGCTGCCCGACACCTTCGACAACGCGCGCACAGTGCTCAACGCCATGCGACCGATGACGACCCGCGATGGCTTCAGCGCGCGCGTCGTGCTCGAGCCCAATGATCCCCACGCCTCCGATATCCGTCGCGTTCTCAACGCTGCAGCAACCATTGGCGCAGTTCGCCACGTCGATTCGCACAACGAGATTTACGAGGTTCGTTCGGAGCTTTTCGAGTTCCTTTCCGTCGTCGCCAAGAAGGCGTTCGAATCTAACGACGAGAACGCCCGGTTGGCAGAACTGCGCAAAGTCGTGAACGTCTCCCTGCAGCCCCACGTCGGCGATCATGCCGACATCTTCCTCCATCACTGCCGCCCGATCTCGGAGCTTCATGGCTTCTCTGCCCAAGTGCTCCTCGATGAGATGCCGGCCGATGACGCCTTCGTCGTCAGGAAGGTGCTCGCAGCGGGCTCGGCACTCAACTATGTCCAGCTCTCGGACACTGCCAATACCAGCCAGCACTATTTCGTCCACAAGCAGCTCTACAAGACGCTGCTGCTGATCTCGTCCGCCGCCCACCGCACCGGCCAGCGCAGCTACGCCCCGCAGCTCGGCGCACCCGATCGGCAAGCCACCGCCAACGGCGGGCGGCTCGACGTCCAACAACCCGCCTTGCCGCCG
>CANJPN010000050.1 GCA_947475855.1 Bradyrhizobiaceae bacterium | reverse complement strand
TCGCAGGGCTCGACCCAACCTACGCCGTGGCCATTGCATAGTGGCGGTGAACAGTGGCAGTTCGGGTACAGGTGGCGCTGCCACAATAGCGCTATCCTTGGCGAGCCGAAAACGGCTCTTCTTCGCGCCGCCACGACCGAGTGCCCTCCGCCTATGGCCCATTTCATCGAGCAACTCGTCAACGCCGTCACTCTGGGAGCGATCTATGGCTTGATCGCGATCGGCTATACGATGGTCTATGGGATCATCGGCATGGTGAACTTTGCGCATGGCGACGTGTTCATGGTGGGCAGCTTCATCGCGCTGCTGTTCATTCTTCTGCTGGGCTTGACCGGTTCGATGCCGATGATGCTGCTGATCCTGGCGCTCGCGGTGGTGCTACTGCTCGCGATGGCGCTGACGGCGGTGTGGGGCTGGACGATCGAGCGGACCGCGTACCGGCCGCTGCGCGGATCGTTCAGGCTGGCGCCACTGATCTCGGCCATCGGCATGTCGATCGTGCTCGCCAATCTCGTGCAGATCCTGCAGGGCGCGAACGTGAAGCCGCTGCAACCCATCGTCACCGGTGGCATCACGCTGATCGCGGGCGAGCCGGGGAAAAGCGGTGCAGGCATCTCGAACATCCAGGTGCTGATCATCGTCACGACGCTGGCGCTGATGGGGCTGTTCACGTGGATCGTGAAGGCGACACCGCTCGGGCGGGCACAGCGCGCGGTTGAACAGGACAGGACGATGGCGGCGTTGACCGGGGTCGACGTGGATCGCACGATCGCGGTGACGTTCGTAATCGGGGCAGCACTAGCGGCCGTGGCCGGCATGATGTTCATGCTCTATTACGGCGTGATCGATTTCTACATCGGCTTCGTCGCTGGCATCAAAGCGTTCACTGCGGCGGTGCTCGGCGGTATCGGTTCGCTGCCCGGCGCGATGCTCGGCGGGCTCGTTATCGCGCTGGTCGAGACGTTCTGGGCCGACTGGGTCGGTAGCGCCTACAAGGACGTGGCGGCGTTCTCCATCCTCGCCATCATCCTGATCTTCATGCCGCAGGGGCTGCTTGGGCGGCCCGAGGTCGAGAAGGTCTGAGGCGATGAGCGCTGATATGTCGATGCGGACCAGGATAGTCTTCGTAGGGTGCGGTGGCGCGCTTCGCGTCGGCATGTTTGCTGGAGCGACACGAGATAAGGCGCGTACCGCACCAGCGCATGCGGGGGCGGTGCGGTACGCTTCGCTACCGCACCCTACGGCCCGGGATGTGCCATGAGCGACGGCGACACTGCACGCGCCGCGGCGCTGAGCGCGGCGCTCGTCGACGCAGTGAAATGGGCGTTGGTCGCGCTGCTGCTTTCGATTCCGTTGCTAGCTTGGCGGACGATCGACACGCCGACGGCGCTCGATCTCGTTTCGCGTTGGCCCGTGGTGGCGGAGGCGGTGGCCATCGTGTTCGTCGGGCGGCTCGTGATGCTGCTGGCGGTGTTGACACCTAACCGTTCGCACGAAACGCGGGAGCTGATCGGGCCGCACGCCATCGGGGCGGCTTTCTGCGGGATCGCATTGGTGGGCCTGATCGTCGCCTTCGGATGGCTCGCTGGCTTCGAGATTGCGGGGTGGTGGCGCTTCCGGCTCTTGCTCGTGTCGTGGCTCGCGTTCCTGATCGTCTTCCAGCAAACTTCGATCGGGTTGGTTTTCGCGTCGCTGGCGCGGTGGCTTTCGGGGACGAAGCTGACGTCGTATCTGCCGTGGGCGGGGCTCGGCGCGCTCGCGGTTTTTCCAGCGTTACCGGTGGCGGATCGCTATACGCTCGATCTCGCGGTTATGGTCCTGACATACGTGATGCTCGGCTGGGGGCTCAACATCGTGGTCGGGCTCGCGGGGCTGCTCGATCTGGGCTACGTGGCGTTCTATGCGGTCGGCGCATACGCCTACGCGCTGCTGGCGCAGAATTTCGGGCTGTCGTTCTGGATCTGCCTGCCGCTCGCGGGAATTCTGGCGGCGTTCTGGGGGGTGCTGCTTGGCTTTCCCGTTCTGCGGTTGCGCGGCGATTATCTCGCCATCGTGACGCTCGCCTTCGGCGAAATCATCCGCATTCTGCTGCTCAACTGGCAGAGCCTGACGGGGGGCCCCAACGGGATCTCCGGGATACCGCGGCCGAGTTTCTTCGGGCTGGTGTTCGATGCCACGTGTGGGCCGGGTAGCTTTTGCGGGTTTTTCGGTATCGAGCATTCTTCGCTGCACCGGATCATGTGGCTCTACTATATCATTCTGGTGTTGGCTTTGTTCACGGCGTGGGTGACGACAAGGGTGCGCCGGCTGCCGGTCGGGCGCGCGTGGGAAGCGCTGCGCGAGGACGAGATCGCGTGCCGCGCGCTGGGGCTCAACACGACTCTGGTGAAGCTTTCCGCGTTTGCGATGGGCGCGATGTTCGGGGGCTTCGCGGGCTCGTTCTTCGCGACGAAGCAGGGCTTCATCAGTCCAGAGAGCTTCACGTTCATGGAGAGCGCGACGATCCTGGCGATGGTCGTAATGGGGGGGATGGGCAGCCAGATCGGTGTCGCCGTCGCTGCTCTCGTGATGGTCGGCGGCATCGAGCTATTCCGTGATCTCGAACTTTATCGCATGCTCGTGTTCGGGCTGGTGATGGTCGTCATGATGATCTGGCGGCCGCGCGGCTTCGTCGGGTCGCGCACGCCGACGATCGTGCATCAGCGTGGCGCCGTCGTTTCCGCGGGGAACGTGAAGGAGGGACACGGATGAATACCGTGCCGATCCTCTCGGTCGAAAACCTGACGATGCGGTTTGGCGGGTTGACGGCCGTCGATAGCTTTTCATTTGCCGCGCGGCGCGGCGACATCACAGCATTGATAGGTCCCAACGGCGCGGGCAAAACGACCGTCTTCAATTGCATCACGGGGTTCTACAAGGCGACCGAGGGCGCGGTCGTCGTTACCCGTGAGGATGGGCGGCGGTTCGATCTCCACCGGATGGCCGATTTCCGGATCACGGCGAAAGCCGGCGTTGCGCGCACGTTCCAGAACATCCGGTTGTTTTCGGGAATGACATGCCTGGAAAATCTGATGGTGGCGCAGCACAACGTGCTGATGAAGGCATCCGGGTTCTCGGTGATTGGGTTGTTGGGGCTGCCATCCTGGACTAAGGCTCAGGCGTCAGCTGTCGATCTTGCCATGGCTTGGCTGGAAAAGGTCCGGCTCGCCGATCGCGCGGATATGGCGGCGGGCGAGCTTTCATATGGGGATCAACGGCGGCTCGAGATTGCGCGAGCGATGTGCACGGGGCCGGAACTGTTGTGCCTCGACGAACCGGCGGCTGGTCTCAATCCGCGCGAGAGCGCCGAGCTGAACACACTACTGCAGGCGATCAAGTCTGAGCATGGGGTTTCGATCCTGCTCATCGAGCACGATATGGGCGTCGTGATGCAGGTGTCCGACCGGATCGTGGTGCTCGATCACGGGGCGAAGATCGCGGAGGGAACGCCAGCCGAGATCCGTGTAGATCCGAAGGTTATCGCAGCGTATCTGGGCGTGGACGACGAGGAAGTGCCGGGCTCGCTGGAGGATAGGCGATGAGCGTGCCGGCGAACTCGGGTGTTGCCAATGGCGCGCTCCTGAGCGTGCGAGGGCTGCAGACGTTTTACGGGAAGATCGAGGCGCTGAAGGGCGTCGATCTCGATATACCCGAGGGCGAGATCGTTACGCTGATCGGGGCCAATGGCGCCGGCAAGACGACGTTGATGATGACGATATGCGGTGCTCCCCGCGCGACAGCCGGAAGCATCACCTTCGGCGGTACCGACATCACGCGCATGCCGACGCACGAGATCATGCGGCTGGGGATGGCGCAGTCGCCCGAAGGGCGGCGCATCTTTCCGCGCATGACGGTGCTCGAGAACCTGCAGATGGGGGCGCTGCTCAATCGCGATCACGAGCGGAACTTCGATGAAGATCTCTCGCGCGCGGAGCGATTGTTTCCGATCCTCGCCAAGCGGCGCGACCAGCGTGCCGGCACCATGTCGGGCGGCGAGCAGCAGATGCTGGCCATCGCGCGGGCGTTGATGGGGCGGCCGCGGCTGTTGTTGCTGGACGAGCCGTCGTTGGGGCTCGCCCCGCTGATCGTGAAGCAGATCTTCTCGGTGATCGGCGATCTCAACCGGACGGAGGGACTGACGATCTTTCTGGTGGAGCAGAACGCGTTCCATGCGCTGAAGCTGGCGCATCGCGCGCACGTGATGGTCAACGGTCGCATCACACTGTCGGGTACGGGGGCGGAATTGCTGGCGCGGCCGGAAGTGCGTGCCGCCTACCTCGAAGGTGGTGCGCACTGAGCTTGTGGTCTTCCAGAGAAACGTAAGGTCATGCCTCGGGGGGGCGCTTGCGGGCCTGCGCGTTGATGAGCGCCTGGCAGATCGATGTTGCTGTCGAGGTCGTCCTTGTCGATGACGTCGTCGACGCCGAGTTTCATGATGTCGGCGCGGCGACGGCGATCTATGAAGCTCGAGATCACGAAAATCATGGCGACGTAACGGGCGGTGCGCAGGAATGGCACGCTCTTTTCGGCCTTGTCTATAGGCCCGAGGCGGTCGTCGAGGAAGACGATCTCGGGCTGATCGTTCATCACCTCGTCAAGCGCGGTTCCGAGCGTCCTGCACTGCCTGACGTTGGCGTCGTAGCCGAAGATGGTGCGGAGGGTCGAAGCCAATCGATCGCTGTCGCGCTGGTTGTCCTCGATGATCAAGATGTTCTTGAATTTTGGAACCTCCTTCATTGCCTGGGCGAGCTTGCTGCGGGTCATCAGCACTCGCACTGCGGAATGGGATCCGCCCGCGTCCGAATCCGAAAGGTCGGTTGTGGAAGAAGGTGGGGCGTCATCGGATTTCTCATCCGGCGCGGCCGCGGATTGCATCGCGGCTACCCATGCATGCGGCGAACCAGTGAGTTCGATCGCGCGGTGGTTGCCGGATTCGTCTGCGGCCTGAGGCTGCTCGCACGTCGCACGAGCCAAGTCTTGCAGAAGTACCGTCATGTTGGGAGCCTGATTTGATCTTGCGGTCAACGGTCTAAGGAGCAAGGCCTTGTCAGCCGCGCCCTGCGAATACATTGATACTTAGACGGAGGACTTTATCGGCTGGCGAAATGCCGAACGCTTCGCGAAGTATAATATGCGAATTCTCGTCGACTATTTAGCATTCAGTCGGAAATCTGTTGTTCCGAGGTTGCCGGGGGTGAGCCTGTTATCACACGATGTTCGTGGCTGTTTCCCAGCAACCGACCGACAGGCGATCGTCAAGGGGTTCGCCGACGCGTGGGCAGGACAGGCTAGTGTGGCGTTCATCGCGCCTTAATTGACACCATCCTTGCCGCACCCATCAGTCAATTCAGGCGCGATGAACGGCACACTAAGCATATGATTTATCTAGTGGCCCTTGAACTAGTGGCCCTTGTGTCGCGCCAAAATCGAACCCGATCGCGGCCATGATACGATTTTGGCGCGACGGGCCACTAGCCGCCACGGATCGGATCAAAGTGAAAAAGGCGCAGGGGAAGGTGATTGTGCTTCGGGCTTGGCGTTCGGGGTCTGGCGGCTCTGCTTTTTCCGGTTTGTCGGGGCAACCGCACCATCGCACTCAGTTGAACTTTGGCCGTCACTGGCTGCCATGAAGCTTTCCATTTCGTCGTCGGCGTGGTCGGCCACTCCGAGCGAGGCCCATACAAGAATGGTCGCCAGTAATGCGATAACGATCACTCCGGACAGGACAAGCAAGCTCACGGTCCCGGCGAGAAGCCAGTGCAACAGCCACGCGATCGCTGCGATTTCGAGCGCTAGGAAGGCAAGTCCTGCGATGATCGCCAACGGCATAGTTTCCCCTCGAAACTTCCGGTGCCTAATCGTTGTTCTCGTGTGGTTCCTGCGTGGTCGCCAATCGAATCAATCTGGTTGTCAGACAAAGTCTACACCAACACGTGGTGTCGTTTCGTTGTCGCAGTGGGCCCGGTCGTGGATGAACAACAGTTGAACGGAAACCCGATCCCGGAAGCTACCCATACCGGAGTAGGGTATTCAGACCGTAAATGCAGTGTCTTAAACCCGCCTCTGGGCGGCTTGTTTCGCGAAGACCGAGGTCCCAGATGTGCGGCCGGTCGAGGAAGGAGCCGGCTCAACTTATTGAAATAATTGGTAGCGAGGGCCGGACTTGAACCGGCGACCTACGGATTATGATTCCGCCGCTCTAACCAGCTGAGCTACCCCGCCATGGGTGCCCGCATATACCGACGGGCTGGGTGGGGTGTCAAGAAAACCTTGCGGAAGCAAGGGCTGCTTACACTCAGTGCAACTCGTTGCTGTCCACGTCCGAGGACGGGACAGCAATGGTTAGAGGGCCTCGGAATGGGGGTGGGTCTCATGGAACTGCAACCTATGTGCAACCTTGGGCTCGCTCATGTCGCCACCACGAAATATGACCAACCAAACCGACCTTCCTACAAGTCTAAAAATCCGTCGTCAGATGGACATCCGAGATCGGCGTATTCCAGGCTTGCTACTTCGTGTTTCGCCAGGAGGTACGAGAACCTATTACGTGTGGTATCGGATCGGTAGGTCGGCGCGGCGACTGAAGCTCGGGCGCAGCGACATCATGGGGTTGGCAGAGGCCCGCCAGCTAGCCAAAGCTGCACTGAAGCTCGTGGCCCAAGGTTATGATCCCGCTGCCGAGAAGCAACGGTCTCGCATCGATTACGAAGCGCGGCTTTTTCCGACCATTGTGGAGAGCTTTGTCGCGAACCATGCCAAACGCAAGAACAAGGATTGGCGCGAGACGGAGCGACTCCTGCTGCGGGAGTTCTCTTCGCGGTGGTCCAAGTTACGACTGGATGAGATCACGCGGCACGACATCTACGCTGTGTTGGATGGGATCGTTCTACGAGGTTCCCCTGGATCAGCTAATCATGCCCTGGCGGCGGTCAGGAAGCTGTTCAATTGGTCGGTCGAGCGTGGCTACATCGAGCGGTCTCCGTGTGATGGGATCAAGCCGCCCGCCAAGCTTAACAGTCGAGACCGCGTGCTCACAGATGACGAGCTTGTGCGGGTCTGGATTGGGGCTGAGCAGATGGGGTTCCCCTATGGGCGCATTCTGCAACTGCTGTTCCTGACTGGGCTTCGGCTCGGCGAAGTGTCTGGATTGAGGTGGGGTGAGGTAAATTTGAGCCAGCGGTCATTGACCCTGCCAGCCGCCCGCAACAAATCGGGACGTGACCACGTCCTGCCGTTGACCGATTTGCTGGCTGAGTTCCTCGGTGGGCTACCACGTCGTCATCCCGACCTGATCTTTCCTGCGCGGGGAAGCGATAGGCCAGCCTCAGGCCACTCGAAGTGGAAGCAGGTAATTGACTGCCGATCAGGGGTTCTGTCGTGGCGACAACATGACATCCGTAGGACGGTTTCCAGTGGGATGGCTCGTTTAGGTATCCATCCGCATGTCATTGAGCGCATCCAAAACCGACGCACGGGATCGCTGGGTGGCGTTGCAGGCATCTACAACCGCTATGGCTACCTGCCCGAGATGCGTGAGGCCCTTGAAATCTGGGGCAGCCACGTCATGAAACTGATCGAGCAGGCCAAAGCCAGCGACTCGACAGTAACGCCACTCTTGTCTGACATCATCGATACCCAAATTGCCCCGCGAATGTAACAGAAAAAGGCATCGGACTCGTCATTGGTCCGCTGCCTCTCCTTCGGCGATGACTGCGTCCGCGTCGACCCTCCGCAATCCTATGATAGAACCAGAATTGGCTATCGAGCCCAACCTCAATCGCTATCCGTGGCTTAGAGGCAAAGCGTTCCAATTGATTTCTCTCTGTCATTAATAATAGTTTGTAGAAAGCTATTCGGAAATCATTTTGATCGCACTCGGAATCCATTTGGCTCCGAGATATTTCTTTAGGGCTTGCTCAATTCGCTATTTTTCTCCTGCCCATCTTGGGGTACCAATCTGAAGCAGACGGGAAACCACAATCAACCCGCCTTCGGCCAGTCGTCCGAGCCAAGAGGCTCGTCCGAACTGTCGGTCTTCCTTCAAGTAATAATCAGAGGTCATTTATGCGCGACGAGTTCTATGAGTTATCAGATTCTAAAAAGGTATACTACGTTTCGGCTCCCTGTGGAGGCGGAAAGACGCTCAGCCTGTGCAATCATATCAAGGCCGATAGAGAGCGAAATATTCTGTATGTCGCTCCAAGCGTTGATCTGGTCAATGAAATAAGAGAACGATTGGATGTCATGGGCGTGCATGCCGATGTCATTACTACAGAAACACATCCCAAAAAGGTTCGGCGGGCCCTAACTGAATATTTCGAGGCGGCAGAGGATATGGGACACCTTCTTCTGGTAACCCACAATGCCTACTTCGGCTTGCCGTTTTTCGCTAATCGCAAGAATTGGAGTATCTTCATCGATGAGATTCCGCAGGTCGCCAATCCGCATACACTTGAGATACCGCATCATAAGGGCCTTCTTCTTAAGCATGTCGATGTGATGCCATGGAAAACCGATGGTCTCTATGTCCTCCAAGCCACCAATAGGTCTCGACTCCGTAAGTTGCTGGATGGTCCTCGGGATCAAATCTACGACCAGTTTCGGGGGCTCTTCGAAAATTTGGTCTCCGAAAACTACATTACCTTTATCGACAAGATGTCCTGGGAGAAGTTGAACTCGGACGAAGTGTTCGAGCGTCAGGAAGAGAAGAAGAACCGCGTCTACTGTGTGTCGATGCTCAACGACAAACCGTTCCGAGGAGCCGCAATCCTCGGTGCTAACATTGAGCGGTCCCTGATCCGCAAGTGGTTGGAGAGCACCTATCGTAATAAGTTCGAGGAGCAGTCCGAGTTGGTAGCGGGTCTGCTACCTGTGCAGCCTGTCGGGCCACGTCTTCGGTTGCGCTACTTCGTGCCCGAGCGGAACTTCAGTAAACACCTTGCGGGCCTTGTCACAGAGGATGGCAAATGCTTGATCGACAAGATGGACGACTTGGCTAGGAAGGAACTCGGAGGCAAGCCGTTCCTTCTGTTCTGCAACAATGATCGGAAGAAGGCTTCCCTGAAGCGGTTGGGACCAAATGCTACCTGGGTCTCGACCTACTGCTATGGCCTCAACACCTACAAAGGCTTCAGCCAAGCCTACTTCAGTGCCGCCATCAATTTTGCGCCGCAACATATCAGAATGCTCAGCGAGCTTGGGCTGGGGCCCGACGACATTCACAATTCGGTGGCATATGAAACGGCCTATCAGGCGATCATGCGATCTGCACTCCGAGACCCCACGTCGGATGCGATGGTCACTGCGATTGTGGCCGACCAGAGAACGGCGGAGGCTATCGCCAAGATAACTGGTTGCACCGATGTGGCTCAAATCGGTGATCTTATTCAACCAAAGCCTCTTCCCTTCGACGGGTCACAAAAGAAGCAAAGGCAGGAGTACCATCGGATACTGAATCTGTTAATCGAACCCAATTCTCTACCAAAACCTTCTCTAAAAGAGAACGGTGTAATAAATGGTCCATCCAACATAGACTCTCTGTTATCCGATGAAGAATTGGTGGGGACCAGCCTTGAACCAGTCTTCATGACCCTGCATAGATCGCAATACGACAAGAGGCCAGACCAGTTCTACGGCCATGAGAGATCGATAGGTGAATGGATTGGATTGTTCCGATCTCTTGCTCGTGGTCCGATAGACGACAAAGAGCAGCACCTAATGTTTACTCCCGCTAAGTTCAATCCTCCCGATGGAGCCGAAGGCTATAGGAGAAAAGAGTATCTTACGTCTGTTTCATGCTTGGTCTTAGATTTCGACAATGGAGATCTGGCTCCCGATGACTTCATACGGCTTTTTGGAGACAATGCGACCCTGCTGAGGTTGAGCTTCGTGATCATGAATTCGTTCTCACGGTCTCCCCAAGAACCTAACAGGTTTCGGGTTGTCATCTTCTACGGCCGTCCAATAGCAGGAGATTGGAAACAGATTTGGCGGATTCACAAGAATGCGGTTGGCTTCGTCGTGTCATTATTGGAAGAAGCGGGATATCCCCCTGCGACATCTGGCCTAGATAAGCAGTGCTACGTTGCCAACCAGCCATATTGGGCTCCCTGCACCAATCGGCACCATCCCGAATACCGTCTGTTCGAAACCCACAACACGAAAACCCATCAGCTTCTGAAACACTCTATCGATCCGATCATCTTCGACTATCCCGAGCCTGCTCTCGTCGATGAATCGGCGATCCCAATGTGCGGAACGGTCGAGTGTTCGGATGAGCGGAGGAGAGGCATAATCGAAGCAGTGAGTGAGAAGCTTAGAGGGATGACGGAAAACAGGAGAATTCCGATCCGTAACGCTGGTATCGTCCTGGTCAAGCAGGCTGGCCTCAGTCACAACGAGGTCCAGCAGGTTCTCATGGATGCGGTCGGAGGAGAGCGGCATCAGCGAAGGCACGTGACCGAGACCATGAAATGGCTCAAGGTAAGTCGGATCATGCCGACGATTTGAAGAGAAAGCCTAGTTGGGATTCATGGACACCGAGGCGAGGGTGCAACCCGAGCCTAAGAATGCGAAGCGAGCCAAGGCGAGCCCAGCAATCTTAGAAGGAGCGTTCGGTTATCGGCGCTCTACCTCAAGAGGGCTACCATTCGTTCTGCCTGGGGAACGCCGTCGTCGTGGGATCGGCCGCCGAACTCGACCATATCCCATACGCTCGTTCGGTTTGGCGCTGGTGTTCAAGGGTTCGGGTCATCTCATGGACAACCAGGAACGCCATATCCCTGGTCAATGATCGCCTGATCAGGGTGCTACGGTCCATTCCCAGCACCGTAGCAGCTTCATCAAGGCGGCTGACCAGATCGATAGGCAGGTTGAGTAATATGGGCTTGAATGGACGAATGGATTTACTCGACAACGAAAGGGGCTCCGATAAGCGGTTATTTTGGATATGTATTTATACGCAGCGGCCATGGTCGAATATATATCTCCGCCGCCACGGTGTGGTTTTTGAGTTACAGGATGAAGCCCAGGGAAGGGTGCAATCCGAGCCCGAGATTGTGTAGCGAGCTTCGTCGAGCCCAGCAATCTTGGAGAGTTACGATTGGTGGATGTTTATGCCTTCCTATAGACTTGCCGTAGTGCGTGCTAATCAAGGCCCATCATATTTTTGAACTCAACGACAAGGTTTGGTGTCCTTCCTGGTGGGATATGTGTCAAGATGTGAGCGATTTTTAGATCGTGAGGATTGAAGCCAGCCCTGTGCTTGTTCAAGAGCCCATCGGGGTTTCGCTCGGTCGCCTTATAAATGAGCCAACATTCGATATGATCAATTTCAGACTTATTCGGTGCGCCGCGATTATTCTGTTGGGCTACGAGCCACACCGCAAGGGGGTATTTCCGCTGATAGTCATTTATAGAGTTCTGGACGCGGAGTCGATTGTCGGCGCTGAATGTTCTCGAAGAAAAACATTGATCCTGGGCCTTTCCGACGTAAATAGGCATTGCTCCCGTGGGAAAAGCAATGGAATAGACGTAGCAACCATATTGCTGGAAGTCGGGATGCTTCCGCATTTCGTCGAGTTCGGCAGCATCGATGGCACTGCCACGCTCCAACTGTATGATTGGGACAGTGTGCTTTGCTTTGATCTCAAATATTGCCATTGGATACCCCCTCACTGTGACCGTGCGTTTATTCGTTCAGCTTACCCAAGCCATATGTGATCAAAATAGCCGCTGAAGCCCTCGGCCTGCCAGATACGAACTGCACCGTGCCAGTATGTGTTTGCAAGGCTACTTAATGCAGCCCAGCCTGCTCTTCGGGGACCTTTCCATTCGCCGATCCACTTGCGCTGCTAGATTGTTGGATCGGTGGTTTTTGAAGTTCTTGGATTGAGGTTCTGACTAACTGAACGAAGGCGTCATGCACCTCTTTGGTCAGCCAATCCGACTTGGTAGTTTGAAGGCGAACGTACCGCTTGTACTGAGCATGAAGGGCCGTAATCAACTCGGCAGTTTCAAGCGGCAACGGATTCTTGCGGCGGCGGTCGGCCAAATCGTAGGTCATCCGACCGATACGCCTAAGGTTTGGCGCAATTTTCGCTTCCTCAAGCCTCTTCCGAAATGCATCGAGGAACAACTGCCATTCCGCCAGCATGTCGCCGTAGAGTTGTTGCACAGTTTGGGGATGCCCAGATTGCGGATAGGACTGCCCGTTCTGCGCGGAGAGAGGCTGGTCCGTGTTGTCAAGCCGTTCTTCGGTGATCTTGTCGGCGTTATATTCGGACAGCTTCTCCTGAACGTCCTTCATGAAGTCGCGTAGGCTTTCCAAGTCAGTACGAAACTCCTCCGTCGTCTTCCTCATTCGGTCGGAGGCCACGGCGGCATGACCAAAAGCTTTGGCAGCGTCCTCATTCTTGTCCGCGAAGTATGCAAGCTTGACGATGGTCTCGAACCTGTTGAGCTTCTGGATTTCCTTTCCATACTTCCAGAGCGTATAGGCCAGGAATAGGACGGATAGGCTGAAGGCTCCCATGGCCGTGATGACATACGGAAGCCACTTGACTAAGAGTTCCTGCAATGCCCCGTCCATGGCAACGCCCCCCATACTGATACTGTCCAGATGTTATGCTATCAGGTCGCGGCTTGATCGACCATCAGTGAGCGGAGGTGAATTCCCACGCGGCTAAGTGGGGTCGGTTGGGGCAGGAGGCGTGCAAACAGTCTCCGATGAAGTCGGTGGTGCGAAGGGGCTTGCCCTGATCTTTTCGGTCATCGATATCGCTGTTGATCCGCACTTCGCCTCGCAGGGGATGCCATTCGACGGATAACCACTCCCTCCGTCCAGAAGATTGTTTCCCTTGCATGCCGTCAGCAGATAGTAGGCTTCAGCGCATGTAGCGATCTGATCGCACGTCTTACGGACTGCGCAGGCGTCAGCCGCCTTGAGTGTAGTGGTGCAGGTCCGCGTCTTCTCGACAACGATCCGCTTCTCGATCACTACGGTCTTCGTTCGCGTCACAAGTGCAGGCTGACTTCCCGTGGTCGTCAGGGGTGGTTCGGATGCACACCCCACAAGCATAGACGCCAAACCAAGTCCGATGCTCAGACCGACGCGGAACATGAACTGCCTCGAAATCAGGACACCACACGGCCACCACGGCGGTGCCGCCACGTGAAAGGCTCCCTATTCATCACCATACTGAAGGTGAATGCTGCTTGCCAACAGCCTTGGCGGCCTCACGGCAACAACCATTTCTGCCGAGTTCCGAACGCCGACTGAAGCTTTGAGGAATCAAGAGATTCGCTTGCTCTACACAGAAAAAGTCCACGGTCAAGACGATTTCTCTTGTATTTATGAATAAAGTATGAGCACATAGGCGGCCTAGGGGAGACCTACCTGATGCTCACATCTATGCTTCGGCCGAGCACGTTTCGCGTCAGTGTCCTGTAGCCTGAGCTACGCCTCTACCAGCCAAGAGATCGCAGTCGAAACTCCTCAAGCCACTGGGCTCGAGGAATGTTTTTGCATGCCATAAGCCCATTTGCATCTCGTAGGCCCAAACGACTTCCAGCCGACAGCCATCATAGAAGCGTCGCACGCTAAACAACCAGCGTGGGAGTGCCGATCTGCGCCGATTTACAGTCGCTAGCGGTTGTCACGAATTGCAATGCGCAGGGAGGATGGTCCTTCCTCGGAAACCCATGGAGGCTTTGATTGAAGCAAATCGTCAGCACGCTTTCAAGATCAGGTCGATTTCTGCTGAAGGGAGCCGTCGTTGCGATTGGACTTGTGCTGCTGTCTCAGGCGGCGTTCTCGCAACCTTTCGCGGTGCCGCCGATAAGCCTCCCGAATGAGTTGTTACCGTATACGAATGAAGCCCGCACATCAGGCATCGGCCGTAGCGTCCTCGGATTGCTGAAGGACGCCAAGATGTCCCGCCACACCACGGGGATGTGGTCGGGCGGTGCCTACACGGATACTCAGTATCCGAGGCGAGTGGCCGACACTGACGGCATCAAGTACGTGGTTGAGCGAAGCCCGTGCGAGGACGATGCCGAAGCCATGGCCATCCATCGGGGTTGGGCCTGGATCGCCGTCGCCTACAATCTGTTCGGAAGATCGATGGAAGGGCTCGACACCGCTGGCCCGAAGTTCACCAACGGAAAGAAAAGCGCACAATCGATTGACCTTGCCATCGCGAGCTTCGGTCGGTCGATTTTAATCGGGGCTCTGAAGGCGGAAACCATCGGCCATTTGCTTCAAGACATTGGGGAGGGAAGCCGAGCCTTGCCGACCGCCGTCCGTTCCGATGTTCGATCCTTCCTCAAGGCACTTTTACAGTTCAGGCCCTACTACGACGCTCTTGACAAGAACGGCGAACGAATCCGTGACTTGCTTTACTTGGCGAGTATGTCGGGACCGAAGCCAAAGGAAGCTGCCCGCGATCTGTTGCGTCGGATGAATACTCTGCGTCCTTCGGCGGCACTACGGTTGTCGGCATGCATGGAGGGCTACGTCGAACACATCGTCACGCTGGCGGATGGAAGGGTCTTCGAGAGCGGCTCGATCTTCTCGGGTGGCATCGCCACGTATGGCGTTGGCTTCTGGTGGCGACGTGACCGCGAAGGCACGACAGGACTCGCTGACGCCGCATTGCGTTGGACTGTCGGTCGATTGAGCAACTGAGATACGTCACGGGACTCAATCCGATTGCGAGCAGATCACCAGGAGCACACCAGATGACCGAAGCCATCAAGCTCTACCGATATCGGGTCGAGAGACGACGCGTCGGGATTATGGAGGTCGTCCTGACCGAAGGCCAGTTCCACGACTGGTATTGGGCAAACGGCGGCGTCTTGTTATCGAAACGGCCTGCCACAAGTCCGTCGAAGCCATCGGTCGAGCCCTCGAACACCACCATCGGCACTCCCGCATCGGCTAAGGCCAAGAGCAAGAAGCCCGCTAAAAATCGGAAGTCGGCCGCCGTCGCCATTCCGACAATCTCGATATTCGGGGATGAAGATTCGGAAGACGGACTCTACGCTTCCTTGAGCGGTTCCGACACCCCGATCCTGCTTGCTATCGATGATCGAGACGGCCCCGTGCACACGCTGCTGATGCCGAACACGGTCACGAAGGTGCTGACCGAAGCCGACCTCGACGACGGCGACTGAGGCTGACCGTAGCGGATACGGTCCGTGATCGGCTGTGTTGGACGGTCGAGCTTATCGTCACCTTGGCGATGGAATTGTCTTCGATAGCTGCTCTCTGGTCGAACTCCATGCGATCAGTTGGCACGGTGAATAAAATGCTGCTGCCCGCTCGACTACGCACGCAGAATATGGGCAAGTTAATCCGACTTAACTGGGAGGATCGCAAAATGCACAGGCGAGTTTTCATTCTTTCGCTGTTGTCTTGTGGTGTTGCTGCCACGGTTCCGCTTTCCGCGACAGCGGAAGCCCAAGGTTATACGGAATATAGGCGGCGCCGTTTTGGAGCTGCCTTCAATGTGAGAAGGGAGAACATTGCTCGTCGCAGGCTTTCTGGCGTGAGGAGGATTTGGCGACCTGGGCGTTGGATACCAGCAAAGGGTGCACGCCCATAGCCGCTGAGTCACCTCCCCAGAAAGAGGTGCTTAAGTCCTCATCCGCGTCGTTCCGTATGAAGATTTCCTTGATGACGAAGACTTGTGAGGTGGCGAGAGTTCGATCAGACTAGGGCGGACTTCTTGTGGGAGAATAAGGCGTCCTATCTGTGTAGGGGGTGGCGTTATGTTTTGGAGAGCGTTCGTCGCAGCGGTCGCGAGCATCTGCTTTGCTGGATCGGTTCATGCCCAGGATGTGCAGATCAGCCGACTTAGCCCCCAGACCAAGGAAATCCTCACCGACGCGGCAATCATCGCTCTGGTCATAGCGGCCTCGATTGCCGCCTACAAGGCCATGGGGAAACCCTGCGCCTGTCCGAATGACACGATGCGGAATGGTAGGGCTTGCGGCGGGAACAGCGCCTACCTGAAGCCGAACGGTTACAAGCCTCTTTGCAACATCACCGATATCACCCCGACCATGATTGCGGCCTACCGAGCCACCAAGCAAATCCCTGGCATCAGATGATTGATCGGCTGGCCGATATCGTGGTGGCAACGCCGTCGGTCGTAGTGATCGAGGACCAACGCGAACTGTTGGGCTACGTCCTGGTTCGCTGCCCTCATGATGACGGCACGGCGGATCATGCCCTGCACATTCACAATCCAACGGCGGCATTGCCTGCCCATGCCTACTGCCCTTCGGAAAAGTGCCGCCGCGTCAGCATTGAGGATTTTATGAACTTGCTCGGGGTCAGCCTGTTCTTGCATTGATGTTCGGCACCCGCATAGTTTCCGCCACGTCGCGTTGTTGGGAGTTGCCCATGCCTGGAACTGGGTATGATCGGGAAGCCGAGCGGATCGGGCTCAACATCATTCCTGGTCGGCGTCGATTGGGCCTAATCGTGTTCGTGCTGTCCGTGCTCGCGGGCATGTTGCTGGCGTCCTGGGCGAAGGCAGAGACCCTGGTAGCGCAGCCTCAGATGACGGATGCTGACACGCTAGTCCTCTCGGGAACCAAGTTCCGTCTTGACGGTATCGATGCGCCCGAACGAAACCAGCAATGTCTCGCGCCCGATGACAAGCTGTGGCCGTGTGGCGAGGCTGCGACGAAAGCCCTAACTCGGTTTATCGGCGACAGACCAATGACCTGTCAGGATGTCGGAGCGGACACCAAATACAACCGACACATCGGTCGCTGCTCTGTGGGTGGCGAAAGCATCGAGCACTGGCTAGTTCGCGAAGGATGGGCCATCGAGTTCAAGATGCACTCGGATGGGCGGTTTGCTGACGAGGAGCGTGCGGCTCGCGAGAACCGACGCGGCTTATGGGCAAGCTGCTTCGCGAACCCGAGGGACGTCCGCTATTCCAACAGGAGCAATGCGACCTTCATGGGCCAATGCCCGTCCGATATCGAGCCCGTCCGCAATCAACTCTTTGGACAAGGGGTTTGGATCAAGGCCAAGGTCTTTGCGATGGCTCGACAGGTCATGACAGGCCTGAGAGGCATCTATCACACGGAGGGCTGCGGCTCTTACGGCAAGATGGCGAGCGAGCCTGACGGCCTCCGATTGCAGTTGTTCGCTTCTGCTGCCGTTGCCGAAGAGGCTGGCTTCCGCAAGGCGAAGAACTGCTTGAAGTGAGCTAGTGGAAGGTTGTGCCTCATACAGTTTGAAGCTAATCGCTTCTATCGTCGGGATCGGTAGTGTGGACGCACATAAGTTCCATTTCTTCGGATGTAGCCACTGACCGCAATGGTCTTTGAACGGCCTGTGATCCTACTGATCACTCCATACCCATCGAGAGGTCGTTCGGTGGTAATGCGGGGAAGAGTAGTAGTTCCTGGATGCTGAATGGATGATCGAAGGATCGCCTCATCTACGCTCGACATGTCGTTCGACGCGATCTTGCTGCGGTCGCAGAGCCCGTAGCCGCCCAAGCAGTTCGCCAAATTCCGCTTGTAGGCGGCTTGCTCGACTGACGGCGCATCCTGCTGCGCGATCTTGCTGCGGT
>CANJPN010000049.1 GCA_947475855.1 Bradyrhizobiaceae bacterium | reverse complement strand
CGATCACGCAGTGGCACGTGCCGGTCGATGACGAGAATTGCTATTGGTACACGATCTTCACGAGCTTCACGGGGCCGGTCGACAAGGCGCGGATGCGCGCGGACCGGCTCAAGATCTACGAGATGCCGGAGTACCGCTCGAAGATGAACCGGTCGAACGACTACGGCTTCGATGCGCACGACCAGGCGACGCGCACGTTCACGGGGATGGGCGAGGACATCAACGTTCACGATCAGTGGGCAGTGGAAGGACAGGGCCGCATCCACGATCGTTCGCGCGAGACGCTGGGGACTACCGACCGTGCGATCGGCGCCTACCGGCGGCTGTTGTTCCGCGCGATAGAGCAAGTCGAGAAGGGCGAGGCGCCGCTGCTGTGCGGAGCGGCACACGAGGTCGAGGGGATCACGGGGCCGCTGACGGTGGATGGCATCTGCGAGACGGCGAAGGCTGAGAATTACGCCGTAGACGCGGACGCGCGGCGGCGCGCGGCGGCGGCTTGGAAGGTGAGACGCTAGGGGCGCGACGTTGCCTTATGGGCTTCGCGCCGCTCTGGTTCAGCACAAGGGGTGGAGAAGTGCCTCAATCCAATGGAGGTACTTTATCCGACCTTCTCGATCAGCGGCGTCAGTGAAGGATGGATGGCGCTGGCCTCACGCGCCACGAACCTGACGAGCGCCTTTTCCGGCGCCGTCATGACGCCGTTCTGCCCGACGTGATCAAGCAGCCAGCCCGCCTTCTGCTGCGTGATGATCTCGGCTGCATCGATTGCGACGTCGCGTTCAAAGTTGCTTTTCTCGAAAGCAACGTCCATCGAATCGTCGAAGGTTTCCTTGATGGTCTCCAGGATATGCCGTGCGCTCTCTATCTTGGTCACGCTGGCCAACGCACGGCTGAGCACGCTGACGACATCAGCGCGGTAGGCTCCTTCGGTCTCCCGGCGCAAAGCCACCTCGCGTGGCGGTACGGAACGGCCGGTGGCGCCCAGCAGATAGTTGCCGACCGCCTTCGCGAACAGGTCGTCGAAATGCGGATCGTTGGCCGCGCCAGCGCTGGCGTGGGAGATCGAGAACAGTGCCTCGGCCTCGTCGAGGCTGACCGCCATGCGGCCCTCGCCGCCTGCCCCCCACAGAATGCGCTGCAGGCTGTCCACGTCGGCTTCGGTGACGGCCATGCCGCCGTGTGAGCGCCCACGTGCGTCGGTTCCGTCGGAATAGATCACCATGTCCTTGACGAGACGCAGCGCATAGGCCGAGAACGCCGGCGTGACCTCGCTGGCCTTCTCGATGATGTTGATCAGCAGCTCGATCTCGGCATCGGTGGATGGTACATTGTGCTTCGTGATCTGACCGATCAACCAGCCTGCCGTGTCCTGAGAAAGATAGCCGCTCGGCGGCTCGCGATTTAGTGCGTAGTCGGTCAGCGCCTCGACGAACATCTCGGACCACGCGTCAATGTGGGTCTTGCGGGCACGCTCGATCTCGAAAAGCACTTCGGCTTCCGCGCGCGACACGATGCCGTCCGAGTAGATCGCGCGGCGGAGCTCCGCGATCTGGGAGGCTTCGACTTTGCCGCTGCTTGCGACAAGCTTTGCGAACTGAGCTATCTCGACCATGACGATCTCCTCGAATTGGAGATGCATCATGCAACAACAGGGTTAACCGAAAGTTTGCGAACGTCACGCAGTTCACCGTTCGTGCATTCTCTCCGGCCCTTCGTACGGCGCGAATTGCCGGTTGGGTCCAGCAGCAAGGGCGACACACGAGATGGTGATTGAGCGGGTGTTTGCCGATTTGCGCAGGCTTCAGCGGTATCTGCCAAGTATACGTACGCCGAATTTGTCTCGGCCAACTCGGCACTTCAGCGAGTTAGGCCAGTGCTCACGATAGGAAGGGCAAGCCGGCACAAACGATCCGTCCAGTGCGTGCGTCCAGCACGAGATAGCCGTCGATGGTGGGGTTCTGAACCAAGACGTGAATGCGCCAGACCGGCTTGTTGACCCGGCCACAAGGCTCCGCCGATCCAGCGGTGATCAGCGAACTTTCCTTAAGGTTCCGAGCGACGTCAGCCGGCGTCTTGCCGTATGGCTCGCCCAACAAAATCTGGACGGCCTTTGCTCGTGCCTGACTTTCCGACAGAAGATCGGCCGCACCTGCAGGTGCAGCACCAAGGGCGCTCAGAAGTGCGAGCATCGAGGCGACGAACAATCTCATGTGTGTGTCTCACGAAACCACTCGGCTGGCTGGCGTTCCAGCTTAGCCGGCATTCAGGCGTTTCTCGGAATTCATCGTGTCACTGACGCGTTTTCGTCCGCCAACCTATCAGTCAGCCGGCTAACAGCAAAGTCGCCGCCGGCCAGCCGGGCATGTGCCCGATTGTGCCCATCTCTGCCGGTCGGTCGTCGCCGGAACGCAATGGCAGGCGGAGGACCAGCGGACGTAGATTCGGCGGTGGCGCGTGTTCTTTATGCACAGCCTCGCTACCGCTCGAGCCATGTCGGGTAGCGCACGATTGCTTACTCACAGCCGGCGACCGGTGTAGAGTTTTCGTCTGAGCCAATACCCGTCGCTGGCCTTGCTCTCCTTTCAGCAACGAACGGGGAGAAGGTGGGCTGCGCGGCGGCTTTGCCGGCACGGGTGAAGGCATTTCTCTCGACGACGGCCACCGTCCGGCGTCCGACCTCGTGCAACTTTCCTCGGCGCGATTCTGCGCGTGAGGAGCGACGCGCCGGGCTGTGCACGACATACGAATGCGAGGGACCAACGGACGCAGGCGGGACCGCAGGTGGGCGACAGGGCGGGGAAGGGCGGCTATAAGCGGGCGATCCCGTTCAAAAAGAGCCGCCGGAACCGCTATGAGCGCCCCTGCCAAACCTGCCATCACGCCGGAAGTCATCGCCGCCCACGGCTTCAAGGGCGATGAATATCAAAGGCTTCTGGATATTCTGGGCCGCGAACCGTCGATGACGGAACTCGGCATCTTCTCGGTGATGTGGTCGGAGCACTGCTCCTACAAGTCCTCGCGATTCTGGCTGAAGACGCTGCCGACCAAGGGGCCTCGGGTCATCCAGGGGCCGGGAGAGAACGCAGGTGTGGTCGATCTCGGCGACGGCTGGGCGGTCGTGTTCAAGATGGAGTCGCACAACCATCCGTCCTACATCGAGCCTTTTCAAGGCGCGGCGACGGGCGTCGGCGGCATCATGCGCGACGTATTCACGATGGGCGCGCGGCCGGTCGCCAACATGAATGCGCTGCGGTTCGGCGATCCTGACCATCCCAAGACGCGGCATCTCGTGGGCGGCGTCGTCTCGGGTATCGGCCACTACGGCAACTGCACGGGCGTGCCGACGATCGGCGGCGAGACGAACTTCGACGTCGGCTACAACGGCAACATCCTCGTCAACGCGATGTGCGTGGGCCTCGCGAGGACCGACAAGATCTTCTACTCGGCGGCCAAGGGCGTCGGATTGCCGGTCGTCTATGTCGGCTCGAAGACCGGGCGCGACGGCATCCACGGCGCGACAATGGCGTCTGCCGAATTCGACGACAAGAGCGAGGAAAAGCGGCCAACCGTGCAGGTCGGCGATCCTTTCACCGAGAAACTGCTGATCGAGGCGTGTCTCGAACTGATGGCGACGGATTGCATTATCGCGATCCAGGATATGGGGGCGGCTGGTCTCACTTCATCCACGTCGGAGATGGCGGACAAGGGCGGCGTCGGCATCGAGATCGAAATGGAGAAGGTGCCGCAGCGCGAGACCGGCATGACGGCTTACGAGATGATGCTCTCCGAAAGTCAGGAGCGCATGCTGATGATCCTGAAGCCGGGCTCGGAGCCGCAGGCACAGGCGATCTTCAAGAAGTGGGGGCTCGATTTCGCTGTGATCGGACAGACGACCGACACGGGCCGAATGGTCATCAAGCACTACGGCGTCGTCGAAGCCGACCTGCCGGTGGACAAGCTCGCGAACTCCGCGCCGCTGTACGAGCGACCTTATGTCGAGACGGTGCCGCCCAAGCCGATACTGCCGCAGTGGGTGGCTGGGCCTAATTCCATGATGGGTGCGCTCAAGACCATGATGGGGCATTCTTCGTTATGCTCGCGCCGCTGGATATGGGAGCAGTACGACCACATGGTGATGGGTGATACCGTCGGCCGTCCTGGTGGTGATGCGGGGGTCGTTCGTGTGCACGGCACCAAGAAGGCTATTGCGGTGACTTGCGACGTCACTCCGCGTTACGTGTTCGCCGATCCCGAGATGGGGACGCGGCAGGCTGTCGTGGAGACGTGGCGCAACTTGACCTGCGTCGGCGCCGATCCGCTGGCGATCACGGACAACATGAATTTCGGCAATCCAGAGCGACCCGAGATCATGGGCCAGTTCGTCGGCAGCGTGAAAGGTATGTCGGCTGCCTGCACGGCGCTCGCCTATCCCGTCGTGTCCGGGAACGTGTCGCTCTACAACGAGACGAAAGGGGTGGGCATTCCGCCGACGCCTGCGATCGGTGCGGTAGGGCTTGTGCCGGACAGCGATTACATCACGGATATTCGTTTTAAGAAGGCTGGCAACCTTCTGATGCTGATCGGAGCGGAACAGGGTTGGCTCGGGCAGTCGCTCTATCAGCAGATCATCGTGGGCAAGCTGGAAGGCGCGCCGCCGCCGGTAAACCTCGACGAGGAGATGGCTGCGGGCAATCTCGTGCGCGGTCTCATTCGCGAGCGTAAGGTCGAGGCGGTGCACGACTGCTCGGACGGCGGGCTTCTCGTGGCGGTCGCCGAGATGGCGTTAGCGGGGAAGACCGGTGCGGAGTTGCACGCGTATGAAGGGCGGTTGCCCGCGCACGCGATATGGTTTGGCGAGGACCAGGGGCGGTATGTGCTCGAAGTTCATCCGAACGCGGCGGACGACATTCTGGCACGGGCGAAGGTTGCCGGCTTGTCGGCGCGCGTGATCGGTAGGGTCGGCGGCGACACTGTTGCGATCAAGGGCGAGCCCGCGTTGGGGCTGAGCGAGCTCAAAGATATCCACGAGGGCTGGCTGCCGGGGTATATGGGGAAGACGATTCAGTAGGATCGGTTTCGGTCGGCCATCGCGATCCGAGTTCGTAGGCCGTCATCTGCCTGCTTTATGACGGATTGCCCAAACAGCGGGCAGCAAAAATTTCAGTCACTTCTTTGCGATCTGCTAAGGTACTGATCATCCACCGGATCGTGCTCAAACCTGGGACTGGCATCGGGCTTGCTCTTGGATCCTGAACAACAGGATCAAGGGGAATCCAATGAATCGTCGCAAGTTCATCAAGACGAGCGCCGTCGCAGGAATAGGTGCCGGCAGCGTGATCGCTGCGCCGTCCATCGTCACCGCGCAGGCGAAGACGTTTAGCTGGAAGATGACGAACGCCTATGGGCCAGGCTCGCCGTTCTACGTGCAAGGTCCGGGCTCGCCGACCGATTTCATCAAGATGGTCGATGCGATGTCGAGCGGGCGGCTCAAGATCCAGCATTTCGCCGCCGGCGAGTTGATCCCCGCGCTAGAAGGCTTCGATGCGGTGTCGAAGGGCACCATCGAGATGAACTGCGCCAATGCCTACTTCTGGGCGGGCAAGACGTTTGCCGCGCAGTATTTCACGGCTGTCCCGTTCGGCCTCAACTTCCAGGGCATGAACGCGTGGCTCTACCACGGCGGGGGTCTCAAGCTGTGGGAAGAGGTCTACGCGCCGTTCAACCTGGTGCCGCTTCCGATCGGCAATACCGGCGTGCAGATGACCGGATGGTTCCGCAAGCCGATAGAAAAGGTGGAGGACTTCAAGGGCCTCAAGATGCGCATCCCTGGCCTTGCGGGCAAGGTCTACGCGGCGCTGGGCGTCGACGTGAAGCTGCTGCCGGGCGGTGAAATCTTCCCGGCGCTCGAGCGCGGCGTGATCGATGCTGCGGAGTTCGTCGGGCCCTATCAGGATCGGCGCCTCGGCCTGCACAAGGCAGCGAAGTTCTATCACACGACCGGATGGCACGAGACGTCGACTGTGACCGAGCTGATCATCAACAAGGTCGCGTGGGACAGTCTGCCCAACGATCTGAAGGAGATCGTGCGCGTCGCCGCCGCGGCTTGCAACGTGATCAGTCAGAGCTGGTGCGAGCAGACCAACGCGGAAGCTCTCGACGACCTCATCAAGAACCACGGCGTTCAGGCGCGACCGCTGCCACCGGAGGTCATTGCCAGGCTCAAGGAAGTCACCGTGCAGACTCTCAACGAGGCGGCGGGCAAAGATCCGCTCGTCAAGAAGGTCCACGACAGCTTCATGACCTTCAAGGCGACGGCCGACAAATGGGCCGGCGTTTCCGAAGCCGTCTATCACGCTCAGATCCGCGGGCAGATCTGATCGCTCGTCGTCTTAACATATGAAATGCGCACCGTGCTTCCGCCTTCATGGGCGGGAGCACCATGCGCGTGGTGGGCATTGGATCGATGACATCGCTGACGAGTATCGCGGATCGGCTGGACAGGCTGATCGATGCTATCGGACGGATCACGGGCTGGAGCGCATTCGCGCTGGTGCTGGTGATGTCGTTCAACGTGCTGCTTCGCTATATGTTTCGCACCGGTTCGGTCGGCATGCAGGAACTCGAGTGGCACCTGATGGCGCCGATCTGCATGCTCGGCTTGTCGTACGCGATCCTGCACGACGGGCACGTCAAGGTCGATATCCTCTACGGAAACTTCTCGCCGGGGCTGCAGCGGCTGGTGGACCTGATCTCCACGCTGCTCGTGATCGGCGTCGTCGGTATCCTGCTCTGGCTCTCGCTTCCTTACGTTCAGCAGTCCTATGCGATCGGCGAGAAGTCCCCCGATCCGGGAGGGCTCACGCATCGCTGGATCGTGAAAGCCATGTTGCCTTCGGGATTCGCGCTCCTGCTGATCCAGAGCGTTGCGGCGGCCCTGCGCGCGTTCGTCGTGTATTTCGCGCCGCTCGACGGCACGCACGATCACTCGAATGACCACTCTCATGACCACTCTGGCAACGGGAGCGCGTCATGACGCCCAACGAAATCCTGGCGATCCTGTCGATCGTGTCGTTCTTCGCGATGCTGGCGATCGGCATTCCGGTTGCCGTGACGCTCGCGGTGTCGGGGTTGGTGTTCGGCTATCTCGGGTTCGGGCCGATCCTGTTCAACCTGCTGCCGGCGCGCATCTATGGCGTGATCGCGAACTACACTTTGATCGCGATACCGCTGTTCGTGTTCATGGGGGTGATGCTCGAGAAATCGAAACTCGCCGACGAGCTGATGGACGTGATCGGTCATCTGGCGGGTGGCCGCAGCGGTGGCATGGCGGTCGGCATCATTCTGGTGGGCGTGCTGATGGGGGCCACAACCGGAATCGTCGGTGCGACCATCGTCACGCTGGGTGTCATCACGCTGCCCGCGCTGATGCGGCGCAACTATCACCTGCCCACCGCCTGCGGCACGATCTGCGCTTCGGGAACGCTGGGCCAGATCATTCCGCCGAGCACCATCCTCATTCTGCTCGCCGACATTCTGGGTCAGTCGGTCGGCACGCTGTTTGCCGCCGCGCTGATCCCCGGCCTGCTGCTGGCTTCGATCTTCTGCATCTATCTGCTGCTGCTCGGCGTGTTCCGGCCCGAGATGGTGCCGCCCGTTTCGCTGGAGGAACGCGGTTCCATCACGCGCGCGAATCTCTGGCGCAAGGCGATGCGCGTGGGCTTGCCGCCGGTGGCGCTCGTCCTGGCGGTGCTCGGCTCGATCATCGGCGGCATCGCGGCGCCGACCGAGGCCGCCTCGATGGGCGCGCTCGGCTCGGTGCTGGTCGTCGTGCTCGCGGGGCGCTTCTCGTTCGCACTGCTGCGTGACGTGACGCTCGCCACGACGCGGATCACGGCGGGCATGATGTTCGTGTTGATCTGCGCGCAGGTGTTCGCGCTGGCGTTTCGCGGTCTAAACGGCGAACAGCTCGTGCACGACTTGTTTGCGCATGTCCCCGGCGGGATGTCGTCGGTGATCTTCTTCATGATGCTGCTGATCTTCGTGCTCGGCTTCTTCATCGAGTGGATCGAGATCAGCTATATCGTCGTGCCCCTGTTCCTGCCGATCCTGCAGGCCGCGAACGTCGATCTGATCTGGATCGCCGCGCTGATCGCGGTCAACTTGCAGACGTCGTTCCTGACGCCGCCGTTCGGTTGGGCGCTGTTCTATCTGCGCTCGGTGGCGCCCGCGTCGGTGCCGACGATCGCGATCTACAAGGGCGTGGTGCCCTTCATCGCTCTGCAGCTCATTACGCTGGTGCTGGTGTTCTTCTTTCCAGGCGTGGCGACGTGGCTGCCGCGGGCGATCGGGTGGTGATGGCGTTCGCCGGTGTAGTGGCGGTGTGGTGAACATGCAGGTAGTCTCGATTGATCGAATTCTATCGAGGACAAACCATGGCCTACTTACCGAATGGCGCGAACTTCAAGCGGGGCAAGATCTTGTGGGAGCTTGGGCTCCACATCGCGGGTAATCCAGACACACCCTACGGCGGCAACCGCGACATGATGGTCGTCGTCGGCACGGGATCCGGCGAGGTGTTCAAGCCTTGGCTCAAGCTCTCGACCGGCTCCGCGATCCTTGCCCACGCCGTCGCCCGCGGCGAGGTCACGGCGGCGTTCGTCAATCCATCGGCGATGCTGACGCAGGCCTATCGCGGCGTCGGTCTGTTCCACCAACCGCTCGATCTGCGGATCATTGCGAACTATCCGAGCATGGACCGGTTCGTCATCGGTTTAAAAAAGAGCCTCGGTTTCACGTCGCTACATGACGTGAAGAAGGCCCGCTATCCGCTCAAGATCTCGCTGCGCGAAGATCCGACACACTCGACGCTGGTGCTGATCGACCAGATGCTGGCGCACCACGGGATGAGCCTTGCGGAGATCAAGTCGTGGGGCGGTAGCGTGCATCCGATCGGCGGGCCGGGCGACAAGCGTCGTATCGCGGGCATTCGCGAAGGTTCGCTGGACATGATTCTCGATGAGGGCATCAGTGTTTGGATCGACGAGGCGCTGGCGAACGGGTTCGTTCCGCTTGACCTGGATGGAGCCGCGATCGCGCATCTGGCGGCGCTGGGCTGGCGGTCCGGGATGCTCGACCACGGCCGGTTCGGGCATCTGCCGGCGGGGCACAACTGCATCGATTTCAGCGGATGGCCGCTCTACTGCAGCGCGTCTCTACCCGATGCCACCGCGCACGAGATCTGTGCGGCCTTCGGCGCGCGACACGATGAGATGCCGTGGGAAGCCGGCACTCACGAGGGTATCGGGCAGATCGGCGTGGAGACTGACGCGACGCCGATGGATGTGCCGCTGCATGCTGGTGCGGAGAGATGGTACCGCGAGCAGGGACATCTGTAGCGATGACCGGGCCACTATGCCGGGTCTTGCCATCTATGCGATTTGGCGATGCGAGCGAACGCGGCTGCGGCGCGCGGTAGGGGTTTGCCGCGTAGCGTTACCATGCTGACCTCGCGCGTGACTTCCGGCGAAACAAGCGGCCGCTTGACTATACCCTCAACCATCTCCATTCGCTCGGGCACGATGGCACAACCCAAGCCGGCTGAAAGCAGGCCCTGAATCCAGTCCTCGCGCTCACTGGAAAAGGTTACATTCATCTCGAGAGTCCACTTGCCATGGCGGGCCTCGTAGTAGTCGTCGAACTCGCAGCCCAGACGCTCGATGTAGTTGTGCTGGCAAACGAGTTCCAAGGGAACTTCGGCTTCTGCGGCCAAACTACTATCGTGGCGCGCGACGACCATGTAGCGCTCTGAAATCAGGAGTTCGGCATGGACCGTCTCCGGATATGATGGCCAAGCCGTGATGCCAATGTCGATGTCGTCTCCGATCAGGAGGTCGACGATCTGGCCTGCTTTCGCGTCGACAATCGATATTTCGACATCAGGAATCGCGAGTTGGAGCTTGGATAGAAACGCGACGATGTGGGTGGGCCCCACGGTGCACATGACACCGAGGCGCAGAGAATTCAGCTGGCTCTCAGCGACTGTTGCTGCATGCGCCCTGACCGCGGTGATGCCCTGCTCTATCGCCTCGAGCCGGGGCAGTATCTCGCGCGCAAGGCGCGTCATCTCGATATGTCCGGGGCGACGTAGAAACAGCGCGCCGCCGAGTTCGGATTCGAGTTTTCTTATCGCCCGGGTCAAAGCGGGTTGGGTTATGCCGCAAGTGGAGGCCGCACGCGTGAAATTCAACTCGCGGACCATCGCGAGAAAGTATTTGATCTCGTGCGTTTCCATTGTTCCTCGACGGCGGCCGATCCTGGATGGCGCAATCCGCGCAGACGGTCTGATGGTTCGACTTGCGTGGATATGCGCGTTATCGGATTTCATAGCATTCTCCGACGTGAGAAGTATCGCCGCTGCCGCGAGGGGGAACGGTCGTTCCTCCATCGCTGCGCCTCCCCCTGTCGTCGAACCGGTTTTTCCGTTTGTCGTACCGGTCAACGAGTGACGCGCACCCAGCCCGGACTACCATTGCGGACGATATCGAGCCGGTAGCTCATTCCTGCCCGATCGACGTAGCGTAAGAGCTGGTCGGTGCGACGGATGTTGTTGTCGTCGAGGCCGACGATGACGTCACCAGGCTTGAGGCCAAGGCTAGCGGCGTGGGTGCCATTGGGAACTCGGACGACCTGCGATCCCCGGAGGTCGCCATAGAGTGGATTGCCCAGGGCAATGTCTGATACGACGAGGCCGGCAATGCCGCCGAGGTCGTCAGCCAATCTGTGCTCAGTTGTACTCAGGGTAATCGGGGCTGTCGCCAGCAGATGCCGTGTATCCTTTCCGTTTTCGCGGATCACGATCGGTAGAACCGATCCCAGAGGGACGGTAAACACCCGCGTGTTGAATTCGGCTGCGCCGCGCACGGGTTTACCGGAAATCTCGGTAACGATTGCTCCCGGCTTGATGCCCGCAGCGGCCGCGGGTGAGCCCGGTACGACACCGGTTACTACCGCCCCCCGATTGGTGCCGGACATCAGCTCGGCGGCGCGTTCGTAAGACAAGTCCTCGACGACCAGGCCCGGAGCACCGCGCTGCATCCGGCCCTTGCTGATCAGCTCCGCTTTAATGGTGCGGGCCATATTGATCGGGATCGCGAAGCCGATGCCGACGTTGCCGACACGTCCGCCGGTCGCCGTGTTGATACCAATGAGTTCGCCGCGCGCATTGACGAGTGCGCCACCGGAGTTTCCGGGATTGATGACCGCATCGATCTGCAGAAAGTCCTCGAACGCCTCGTGGCCGATCTCGGTGCGCATCAGCGCGCTGACTATTCCGAGCGTTGCCGTGCCTTCGAGCCCGAACGGATTGCCGATGGCTGCGACCACATCGCCGACGCGAACCTTATCCGAATTGCCAACTGCAACTTGAGGGAGCCTGCGGTCGGTGACCTCGATTACTGCGAGGTCGGAGCCGATATCGCGTCCGATGAGCTTGGCGGACATGATCCGTCCGTCCGAAAGGACGACTTCAATACTCACTGCATTGTCGATGACGTGATTGTTCGTCAGGATGTGGCCGTTCGGGGCATCGACGATGACGCCTGAACCGCCGGACCGCGCGAATATCTTCCGGGGCGCGTTGGCCGGATTGCCATCCGGCTTGATCTCCACGGAGGCCATGGTTTCCGTGGTCACCCTTATAGTGACGACTGCGGGGATGACGCGTGCCAGCATCGGAGCATACGAGCCGGCGGGAGGCGAGCCAAGTTTCGCGGTGGTGACGGGCTCGACGCGTGCGCGGCTACTGGTTTGGGCTGCGAGAGGAGGGCACAGAGCAGTGAACCCGACCAGCGTCATCGACGCTAAAGAAAGAATTCGATTGATGAACATATCGACCGGGAACGTTTGAGGACCGATGCGGGGCGCTGCCGGCCTTCCTCCTGCTGGGAGGGGAGAAAGAAGAACCGACAGCGCAATTGAGCTGCTACTTCTTCATGACGACCATGGGGGGCATCGCGACGCCGCGCGAGGAGATCTCCTCGAAGAACTTGTTTCCGTCGAAACCGGCGGGGAGTTTGACGCCGCGGCTGCTCAGTTCGTCGAAGAATGCTTTTCCGTCGAACTGCTTGTTTTGGGTCGCGCGATCAGAAATGTCGTCGAAGAACTTCTTGCCGTCAAAGCCGGCGGGCATGCTGACACCGCGAGAAGCAACTTCATCAAAGAACTTCTTGCCGTCGAAGGGAGCCTTTTGCTGGGCGTTGGCGATCGAAACTGAAGCCAACAAGCCGACTGCTGCTGCGGTGGCCAAGTTGAGGAATGTCTTGCGCATGATCAGCTCCTGATTTTCCGGTTGGTTGGTGGGGCCAGAGGCGGAATGGCCTCGGCGACACCGTGTTGGCCCGGATCGAACTCCGTTCCACACATCGAAGAACCTAGGGATGAGGTCTGATCAATTGAAATGCCGACTAGGCATCGAAGCGATACCCACTACGTATGGGAAGTTTCATATCGGCGTCACATTGGAGAAAACGAAAAGGGGCGGATCGCATGATCCGCCCCCTCGTAATCGCCCGGGATATCGATGATCGGTAGAGATCAGGCCTGCGCCTTGATCTTGAAGAGCTTCTCTGCGTTATTGTGGCAGATCATTTCCATCTCGTTCTTCGGCATGTTCAGGCTCTCCATTATCGCGATGGTTTCGCGAATGTAGCCGGGGCCGCGCTCGGGATCGAACGGGCAGTCCGAAGCGAACAGGATCTTCTCCTTCGGGTAGAACTCGAAGCCGCACTTGGTTGCCGCTGTCGAGCCGAACACGGCGGTGTCGACGTAGAAGTCGTTCTTGAAGTACTCGAGAGGGCGCTTCTTCATGTTGGCGAGAAGCGTGATGTAGTCCTCGTCAGACGTGCGCTTGCCGAGCTGGTCCCAGCCCGGGCCGACGCGGCCTTCGAAGAAGGGAACCATGGCGCCGAGATGGTGAGCCAGAACCTTCAGGTTGGGCAGCTTGTCCATCATGCCGGAGAACACTAGGCGGGCCATGGCGGCGGAGGTCTCGTAGGGCCAGCCGAACGTCCACCAGATCTCGTATTTGGACTTCGTCTCGTTCTTGTAATCGGAGAGATCGAAGGCGCCGCGGGAGGGATGGAGGAATATGGGGCAGTCGAGCTTCGCCGCCATTTCGAAGACTGCAAAGTACTTCGGGTCGTCCAGCGGGTCGCCGTTGATATTGGTGTGCAGTTGCACGCCATTGGCGCCGATTTTCACCGCGCGCTCGAGTTCCTTGGCGGCATTCGGCGAGTTCATGGGCAGCGAAGCGAGGAAGCCGACGAAGTAGTCGGGGTTCTTGGCGACGAGCTCGGCTTGGCCGTCGTTGGCCATCTTGGCGAGGTCCTCGACGAGGGCGGGGGCGCCCATCGATTCGAGCGGCGGCATGCCGAGCGAGATTACCTGCGAATAGTTGTGCTTCGTGCGGAACAGATCCACGCACTTCTTGCGCTCGTCGAGATCAAAAATGCAGGGGATGCCACGCATCCGCTTGCCGATATCGGCTGGCTGCACTTCCATGATCTTGTCCCAGACCTTGGTGGGAAAGAAGTGGCAGAAGGCATCGATGTAGCGCATGGAGGTTCACTCTTTCGTTTGGTTGGGGATTGTAGGTCGGGTCGAGCGTTTGCGTGGCCCAACAAATCGATTGAAATCCGCGTTGGGCCTCGCGCAGGGGGCTCGACCCAACCTGCGGGTCAGCCGCTGGGGTCGGTCTTGGAGAACCCGGCGCCCATGTCCATCGACTGGGGGTAGTATGGGCGACCGACGCGTTTGCACCAATTCTCCCAGCCGCGCTCGAACGTGAAGCCGGAGCGGCCCTTGGTGATGATGTCGACTTCGCCCTTCGACAGGAACTGGACCTCGTTGCCGACGGACTGATGACCGAAGGCCTGGGCCTTCATCTGGATGCCGGCATTGATCTCGAGGTAGATAGAGGTGAACACGACTTCGCGCAGCGAAAGGGCTGTCACGACGCAGCCGTGACCGCGAAGCAACGAGACGGTACGATGGCCGACGGTCTTGGCCATGTCGCGGGCCATTTCCATCGAGGTGACGAGAAGGTTGGTGTCGCCGAATTTCGTCGAGGAATCCCACACGTTGATGTCGTCGCCGATCGGGCCTGCCATGTGCATCAAAGGGCGCAGCTTGGCGCCCTTCACAACGCTGAAGGGAATGACGCTGATCGAGTGGTTGTGGACGACGGAATTCACTTCGGGGCGGGCCTCATACAGAGCGCCGTGGATGAAGCGCTCGGAGTAGGGTTTGCCCGGGTGCGGGTTGGGGCCGACGATGGTGCCGTCGAGCTTGAACTCCATCAGGTCGTGCATTTCGCACTGCTCGGGGGCGCGGGCCCGCGACATGATGAAATGGCCGGGCTTCTCGGGGTGGCGGATCGAGACGTGGCCGAAGCTGTCCAATACGTTCTCGTTGGCGAGAATGTGATTGGCGGTGACGAGGTCGTTCATAAGCAGCTTCATGTCGGCCATGCGCGGCGTCCCCAGACTAAAGTGGAATGGCATTTCGCGCCCTTGTGGGCCGGTCCGGCGCGGGCGTCAAGATCGAGGGCAAATTTCCAGCATCGCGGTCAGATTTGGGACAAGTAGGAGACTTGGTTACCAGCCGTGCAACAGCATGAATTCCAGTTCCGACGGGGAGGCGTCGCTGCGCCTGACGCCGCAATAGCGTCCGGAAAAGAAGACGAGCGGCTCGGATTCGTGGCTGGCGACGGCGTTCAGGCCCAGGACCTTGCCGACGAAGATTGCGTGGTCACCGCCATCGTAGACTGCATGCCGTTCGCATTCAAAGCCGACGAGGGCGCCAGGGATCAAGGGCACGTCGTGATTGCCATAAGCGGGCTGTACCATCGCCCATTTATCCGATTGGCTGCGGGCGAAACGGGTCGACAGGTCATCCTGCGTGCGGGCGAGAATGCTGATCCCGTATTTAGGCATGGCCTGCCAGGCATCGAAGCTGGCAGCGTTGCGGGCGACGGAGAACAAAACGAGGGGGGGATCGAGCGACACGGAATTGAAAGAAGAAACGGTCATGCCGAGCAGCTGGCCCTCGGCGCTGCGGCCGGAAACAATGGCGACGCCGGTCGGGAAAAGGCCGAGTGCTTTGCGGAAGTCGCCGGGGGAGAAGGGCATTCGGAGGTCCTTGAAGCGTTCCGGTGGAGCACGCCGGCCACCAGTGGGCTGCGGGGTTTGGATGGCCTGATCCTCGGTTCTTAGAAAGCAGGTTGGCGGTCGACTGGCAATGCGCGTGCGATGCCGCAACCGGACCACATTGCGGAGTTTGATCGTCAGAGCGGCAGGTTGTGCACGATTATTCGGCTGGCAGCGGGGCATGCCGATCGCGTACTCTGGCGACGCTGATCGATAAACAATAAGCATGCTCCCAAGGAGGGGTCTCGTGAATTTCCGTCTCTCGTCTCGTTTGTCTTCGTGCTTGGCGGCGGCCTGCGCGGCCTTTCTGGCCGTCGCCCTGCCAACTGGATCTGCGCTGGCCCAGGCTTGGCCGAGCCGGCATATCTCGATGATCGTGCCGTTCGCGGCCGGTAGCTCGTCTGATGCGGTCGGGCGGATCATGGCGCAGCGAATGTCTGAGCTGCTCGGCCAGCAGATCGTGGTCGAGAACGTCGGTGGTGCTGGAGGCATGGTCGGGAGCGCGCGTGTGGCGCGTTCGGAGCCCAACGGCTACACGATTCTACTCGGCAGCACGGATACGCTGGCGCAGAACCAGTCGCTCTATAAGAATCCGCAGTACAATCCGATCACGGATTTCGCGCCAGTCGCATTGGTCGGCGATATGGCTTTGATCCTGGTCGCCCGGAATACTTTGCCGGTCAACAATCTCAAGGAGTTCGCCGCCTACGTGAAGGAGAACGGCAAGAAGATGCAGTTTGGCTCGTCGAGCCTGGGCTCGTCTTCGCATCTGACCTGTTCTCAGCTGACGCAGGCGATCGGTGGAGAAGCCGCGCACGTGCCCTATCGCGGTTCGGGTCCTGCGCTGCAGGATATGATTGCGGGGCAGATCGACTATTTCTGCTCGCTGGCACCGGCGGCGATGCCGATCGTCGATAACAAGCAGATCAAGCTGCTGGCCGTCCTGACGAAGTCGCGTTCGCCGTTCGCGCCGGAGGTGCCGACCGCGTTCGAGGAAGGCTTCAAGATCGATTCTTACGCTTGGTTCGCGCTGGCGGCCGCCAAGGACACACCCGCCGAGATCGTGGCCAAGCTCAACAAGGCGACGACGGATGCGCTCGAAACGGCGTGGGTTCAGGATCGCTTCCAGAAATTGTCAGTCAGCGGTGCTGCCAAGGAAAAGCGCTCGGCGGAGTGGCTTGGTAAGTTCATCGAGCAAGAGGTGGCTGACTGGTCTGTCGTGATCAAGGCGAGCGGCGTGGTGCTGAATTGACGGGCTGTGCTCTGGGTCAGACCCGCCGGGGCTGACCCCGCCTGAGGTCAATGAGCGGCTCCCGAGAAGTCCTGCATCAAGGTGCATTTGGCGAGGGTGATCTTGCGTGTCGTGCCCGGTGTGTTGCGGCTGCGGCCGACGAAGCGTGGGGCACCGGCTGATACCACGGCGCCGACAGCCGCGATGTCTCCGTGCTTGATGGCGGCGAGCCCGGTCGTCTGGGTGCCGCCGTCGGGGGCGTCGATCAGGACGACGTCGGCATCCTTGCCGGGCGATAATATGCCGGAGTTGAGCTTGTAGACGCGGGCGTTGCTGCCGGTGGCCGCGCAGACGGCCTGCTCGGGCGAGATGTCGGTGAGGCTTGCGATGTGGGCCATCGTGTAGAGGATGCCGAGGGGCATGATGCCGCTGCCGGTAGGCGTGTCCGTCGCGATGATAAGGCGTGGCCAAGCGCCAAGTTCGACGGCGAGGCGCGCGCACAGCAGCGTGGTGCGCAGATTGCCGGCGGTGCAGACCTGAAGCGCGATACCGGTTTCCCTGATGACGCGCTCGAAGTCGCGGTCAGGCATCGCGGTCGGGCCGCCGTTGATGTGGAACGATACGTCGGGGCGGACAGCCAGCAGGTGATCGCCGGTGATCGCGCCGGAGCCGGGAATCGACGAGCCGCCGGTATGCATGGTGGTGACCATGCCGGCGGTCTTGGCGGCTGCGATGAGGGGCCCATATTCGTAAGCGGTCTTGAAGGCGCCGAAGCCGGCCTTGGCGAGCCACACGCCCTTGCGCGCGACTTCGGTGAGGTCCTGGCCGGTGAGGCCCGGCTCCAGCAGGATGGAACCGGCGTGCACTTTCATGCCGCCAGGACGGTAGTTGGCGAAGCAGCGCTGGGCGGCGAGGGCGAGCGCCTTCACGCCTTCGGCGTCTGTGGGGCGGCCGGGGACGTGCACCTCGGAGGCCGTGATCGCGGTAGTGATGCCGCCGTGAAGGTAGCTTTCGAGATAGCCGACGGTCTTCTGGCGCGGTGTGTAGTCGCCGAAGGTGATGTGGACGTGGCTGTCGATCAGGCCGGGGATCGCCGTGGTGCCGCCAGCGTCGATGACGACATCGCAGCTGTCGACGGCGGTGGCGCTCGCGGTGCCGACGCTTTCGATCTTGCCGTCGGCCATGACGATGGTGTCGCCTGTGGCGAACGGGGCGGTGCAGTCGCCCGAGACGATGGTGCCGATATTGACGATGGCGGTGCGCATGGTGGGCTGCTCGTTGAGATTTCGCAGGAATGCTGAGTGCTTCGAACGTGTTTTGTGCTGGGTCCCCGACGCTCGTGCACCTGCGGTGCACTTCGGTCGAGGTTGGCGAACGATATCAAAGCATGGCGAGGCGG
>CANJPN010000048.1 GCA_947475855.1 Bradyrhizobiaceae bacterium | reverse complement strand
CACGAATGCAGGCGGTGCACTCGTAGACACAGAATGACCACATTCATGTTCAGGCGTCGAATCGATTCGGAGATGCACCTTGGGATTGCATTGTGTCTGTGGCCATTGAGCCACAAACATTTTCAAATTCGAAAACCACCTACTGTAAGACTTGTGCCGTTAAGCGAGACAATCTCGCCTCCGGCGGCAAGGCATCGCGCAACATTCCACCCAATAACGGTTCAAAACCGGTTGATTGTGCTAGCAGCATCCTCGATGGCCGAAAAAAAACATCGAGTGCCCGCTGACCATATTGAACCTGCGCCATGGCTCGGACGATTCGGTCTGGAGACCGGCCCGGATTTCGCTGAACTTCCCAGCAAACAATTGGCGAAGCTGCCAAAGCCGGCGGCGACGACGAGACTACTCGCGCCTCAGTACGGAATTGACGAGCCGGTTAGCCAGCCCGTTCGCCTGGAACGTCTTCTTCAATTCGTCCGGATCATAAACCGTCTCGACCCACTCGAAGAAAGGCATCGGCCGGTCCTTCGTATCGGCGATGTAGCGCTCGAAGAACGCGTCGAGCACACCGGTATCGGCTTGCCGGATATGCCCGTACCTCAAGGATAGCTGCTTTATGGCCTGCTCGATCGGCACACCGCCACGCAGATGCTGATAAAGCACGCTCATCAGACCTGCCCTGTCAGCACCGGATTTGCAGTGCATCAGGATGGGATACTCGACCCGCTCGAACAGCTCGCGCGCGCCTCGCAACTCCTCGCGCGACGGAGCCGCCCGCGACCGCACCTGATAATTGACGAGCGCCAAGCCATAGCGGCGGCACGCAGCCTGTTCCAGCCAATAGCTGCCGCACATACGCTCGCCCCTGAGGTTCACGATAGTGCGAACGCCGAGTTGTGCGGCCTGCCGGATCTGATGTGGTGCCGGCTGCGCGGCGCGATAGGCACTCGGGTCGAGGCGATGCCGGTTGCCATAGAAGATACGGAAAATACCGTGATCCAGCAGCAGCATATCGAGATACGACACCGGCGTGCCTGCAATCCGCCGCAGCCACTGCGGAGTATCGTCCACAATGCGCTGCCGCCATACCAGCGTTACACGCTTGACGGCACGTCGCCCCTGCTTCCCGAGACTGCCGATCGCCATTGAAATCGCTGATCACCCGGTTGCGGCTGTGGCGCTAGATGTCTGAAACACCGGCCCGGATTTCTGGCGCGTCTCGCCAACTCATTCGGGCTTTGCAATCGCTCAATATCCGCTATAGGAACCGGCTGCAAGGGGGCGGCGGCCGCAGAATTGTCGACCATCGCCATGGCGTGAGTGGGTTCAACCGGGGTTGTCTCTTGGACCCAAACGTCCGATCGGCTCGCAGTCAGCGAAGTGCGGCTCGCACTGCCCGTATGGGCAGCCTTGAGCGCACGCGGCGGCGTCGGGCCGGATGCTGAAGTGAATTTCCATGCACCAGGGCTTGCGAGGCTCCACCGCATTATGGCTGGATCGCCGACAAGAAAAATGCGGATAGGCCGCTTGGCGGGCGGCTCTGTCGCGCGCTACATCGATCTCGTCTACCGGACGTCGCGCGTGCTGCGCGAACCCGATGGCGCAGAGCTCGAAGCGTTTCTGCGCGCCAACGGCCCCGCCATCGTGGCTGTCTGGCATGGCCAATTCCTGATGGCCCCGCAAGCCAAACCCCTTGAAGTCCCGCTCGCGATAATGCTTGCGCGGCATGGTGACGCCGAACTGTTCGCGGAAGCACTCGCCCGCTTCAACACGACGCTTATTCGAGGTGCCGGCGCCAACGGCCGCCCCAAGGACCGCGGCGGAGCATCAGCGCTGCGCGGCGCAATCCGAACGCTCCAGCAGGGCACCCACGTCGGAATGACCGCCGACGTACCGCCCGGCCCCGCGCGCAAGGCAGGAATCGGCATCGTCACTCTCGCGAAGATGTCCGGCCGGCCGATCATTCCACTCGCCGCCGCGAGCAATCGCTTCCGTGTGCTCAGCACCTGGAGCCGGATGACCGTGAACCTGCCCTTCGGCGACTTGGCATGCGTCTTCGGCGAACCCATCCACGTGGCCCGTGACGCGGACGCTGCGGCCATGGAGGACGCGCGAAATGCCGTCGAGCGTGGCCTCAACCGGGCGACCGCCCTGGCCTACCAGCGCGTCGGCGCGGATATCACGCGGACGTACCCCCCCGGCGCAACCGTCCAATACGGCAGTCTCACTCGCGAAGCCCCGCCACCGCTCGGCGTGGAACTGAAAAGCTACCGCCTCCTGACGCGGATGTTGCGGCCTGCCGTGCCCCTGCTTCTCGGCGCGCGTGCCCGGCGCGGCAAGGAAGAGCCCACACGCCGCGGTGAGCGGCTCGGGTATGCAGGCATCGCGCGCCCGGACGGCGAAATAGCTTGGATCCACGCAGCCAGTGTCGGCGAACTCAATGCCGTTCTCCCCCTGGCTGAAGCGCTGCGATCAGCGCGACGCGGTCTGCGCATCCTGTTTACGACCGGCACCGTCACCTCGGCTCGCATTGCAGACAAGCGCATGCAGCCTGGCGACATCCACCAGTACGTTCCCCTGGATTCCCCGAATTTCGTTGCGCGCTTCCTCGATCACTGGAAGCCCGATATCGCGATCCTGACGGAGAGCGAAATCTGGCCGAACATGATCCTGGCTTGCGGTGCTCGGTCTATCCCGCTCACACTCGTCAACGCACGCATGTCCCAGCGCTCCTTCGAACGGTGGAAACGGCTCGAGCGTATTGCACGGCCTCTGTTCTCACGCTTCGATCTCGTGCTCGCGCAGAACGAAGAGATGGCCCAGCGCTTCCGCGACATCGGCTCGCCCCATGTCATGCGCGTCGGCAACCTCAAAATCGACGCACCACCGCCTCCGATCGACCCAGCAGCACTGGCACAGCTCCGCGAAGCACTTGGCGACCGCAAATACTATGTCGCTGCAAGCACCCACGACGGCGAAGAGCAGATGATCGCCGCCGCCCACCGTCTCATCGCACGGCGGCACGAGAGTATCTGCACGATCATCGCGCCACGCCACCCGGAACGCGGCATAGGCATTGCGGAAGCGATAAAATCGCAGGGGCTTTCTACGGTGTTGCGCTCCACCGGCGAACTCCCGACAGCCGCAACCGATGTTTACATCGCCGATACCATCGGTGAACTGGGAACACTATATGCTCTGAGCCCCATTGCGTTCATCGGAGGCTCGCTCATCCCACGGGGCGGCCAGAACCCCATCGAAGCCGTGCGACACGGCACCGCCATCGTGTCCGGACAGCACTGGTCGAACTTCTCCGACGCCTACGAGGCTCTTGCCGCTTGTGGTGGCGTCCTGCGCGTGACCGACACCCAATCTCTCGCCGAGGCCATCGAGCAGTTGTTGGCCGATCCACGCGAGCTGAAGCGGCTGGGTTCAGCGGGTGAAACCGCTTTCCAACGCATGTCCGGCGCGCTCGCAAGCTCGGTTACCGAGATCATGAAGCTACTCCCGGAAGCGAGGGAGCTCGCCCGTGCCGGTTCGTGAGCCGGCTTGGTGGTACCGTGAACAAGGCGGATGGCAGCATCGATTGCTCCGCCCCGTGTCACAGATCTGGGGATGGTCGGCCGCCCGCCGCCTCGCACGCGGCAAGCCCCAGCGCGCGGCCCTACCAGTCATCTGCGTCGGCAACTTCACCGCCGGCGGCACCGGCAAGACGCCCCTGTCTATCCTGATCGCTCGTTTGCTGATCGCAGGCGGTGAGCGCCCCGTATTCCTGACACGCGGTTACGGCGGCCGCCTTCACGGCCCCCATCGCGTCAACCCAGCGCTCGATAACGCCTGCGACGTCGGCGACGAGCCGCTCCTGTTGGCGCGCCATGCTCCGGTGATCGTCGCCCGTGATCGCGTCATGGGCGCGCAATTGGCAGCAGCCGATTTCGGACTGTCACCGCCGACAGTGATCGTCATGGACGACGGCATGCAGAACCCCGCCCTTGCCAAGGACCTCGCCATCGCCGTTGTCGATGCGGTTCGCGGCCTGGGCAACGGCCACGTGATCCCAGCCGGTCCCCTGCGTGCCACGATCGAGACCCAGTTCGCTTTGGCGGACGCCGTCGTGGTCAACACTTCGCCGGGCGCCGATCCAGCACGTGTCCAACAGACCGCAACCCATTTGCGCAATACCTTCCATGGTCCAGTCATCGAAGCTGGCATCGAGGCCGATACGGCCGATCTCGACCTTCGAGGCACACCCGTGCTGGCAGTCTCGGGAATCGCCAATCCCGACAGGTTCTATTCGTTGCTCGAGCAGCTTGGCGCAACGATTACCGCGCGCGCGCCGTTCAACGACCATTACGCCTTCACCGACACCGATGCGACCAGGATCTTGGCCGATGCACGCCGCCTCGAGGCCCGGATCGTCACGACGGAGAAGGATCTCGTGCGCCTCGCCGGATACCCGGGTGCGCGCGCCGAATTACGCGAGAAGGCAATCGCGTTGCCGATCCGCATGAAGCTGGATCAACGCGAGGAACTCAGGCTCGCTTCGTTAGTCAACGCGGCTTTGCTCACCCGCCGAAAGGAACAGGGCAAGACGTGAGGACTATCGCTCGCGGAAACGGCGAGGCACTCCAAGACGAACTGCACGATGCGACGGCAATAGCACCTCCATCAGTGCGCCGCAGCACGAGTGGCGCACCCATTTGCGGTCGACACTATCGGTGCAGGAAATCAGACCTTGATACGCCCCTTCTGGCGCAGTTCCACATAGCGCTGCATTGACACCTCGGCCGAGGCGTAAGGTTCCTGTAGCTCGACGTTCCAATATCTGAGATCGGTCAACGTAACGATCTGTCCGGTAACGGCGCAGCGGACGAAATCGCCTGGTGCCAGCACCTGGAACTCGCCGTGCATGTAGCGGACGCGAGCTTCGCCCCGAAGCCCGAACAGCTTGTCGATCCTGTTCATTGCCGCCTTGCACTCCCGCGCACATGGTACCCCGACCGGAACCGGCGCGGGAAGGAAAACATCTGTCGCAAAGCGCAAGCCCCAGCGTCAAGCGGCAAGGCGAGAGCGCCGCAGGCGAGAAGGCGCTTAGGCCTATCTCCTGCTCTACGCTATGCCGCCCGACAACATTGAGTTAACCCAACTCTCAGTGATGACCAGTCCCGGCCTTTCCGCCAGCAGGTTGGCCACCGAGAGCTTCGATCTTGTACTCCACCTCGACCTTCCCGGCCTTCTCGAAAATTAGCGTACCATTTACGCGCTCGCCTTCCTTTAGACCCGACTGCAACCCGATGAACATCACGTGATACGAACCCGGCCGTAATTCGACTGTGGCACCGGCCGGAATTTCGAGCCCTTTCTCCAACCGCCGCATGCGCATGACATTGTCCTGCATGCGGGTCTCGTGGACCTCGAACTGACCTGCGACGATTAACGAGCCGCCGATCAATCGATCAGCCTCCTTGCCGTTATTGGTCAGCTTCATGAAGCCACCGGCAACCTTCGCACCACCGGGCGTCGCCCGGCTCCACGGATGCGCGATCTTGATGTCACCGAGAGTGTAGTCGTGAGCTTGGGCCCGCGTCGTTGCGGCTGTTGCGACCAGCGCCAGCGCAGCGGCGAAAAGTACGTCGCGCACGCGCCCTGCGCGCCGCACGAACGACAGCATATTTATCATGGGGATAGCCTTCGCAAAAACGGAATGACATCGCTCGCATCGGCGGCCGTCGGCAAATCTAGCCGAACGCTGAGCCGTCGGAAGAGCGTCGATTGATCTAGACAACCGAGCGCGAAGGCGGCCCACGATTGCGATGAATGCCAGCATCCGTGCCGGCCGGTAAGACGTACTGCTCGATCAACACCGAAAAATGCGATGATCGAGGAGCATCCAGCGCGGCCCGGTCGACCGGCGCAGTCAATGACAGCGAGCCCAGTACATTACAAATCTGACACCGGCTGCCAGAATCGCCGGGCTCTGAAGGCGACTCCGCAGGATTGCCATCCGCGTCGAGCGTGATGCTCTGCGTGCCGTGAGCGGTGCAGATCAGCACCGAATGCAAGCCAGCGACGGCGTCGGGAACCACCAGACGGGACGACCCGGGCGTGTGGAACACAACCGCAAGCAATTGCAGCACCATAGCCGCCATTGCGGTCCATGCTGCAATCCACTGACGATGATCGCGCGGCCGGCCCATCATGGTCTTACAATAGTCGCGGTCGCCTCAGCCGACAGCCAGCCATCTGTCGCAGCCGCCGGCCTTCCGAAAGGCGCCGCGGCAGCGCGCGCATTCCCGTTCGGCGAAGCGCCGGCAACTATCCGCCGAACAACTGGCGCTGCCCGAGGTTGCGGAACAACTGCTGAACGATGCCCTGATCGTTCGTATTTGCCGACGGCGTCGTACGACTGATGAAATCGAAGACCTTGCCATCCTTGATGCCGTAGTTGGCGACCCGCTCGACCTTCCCGCCCTGAGTGAAATAGATCGCAAGCACCTGCCGGTCGACCTCGGTCGGCTTGAAGAATGCACTCTGCTGCATGGTGCTGGAAATGTAGTAGTAGGCATCGCCGCGACCTACTGCCGCGACGGTCGCCGGGCTGCCGAGCACCTGCCGCACCTGGTCCTGCGACATGCCTTGCGCGACTTGGCTTACATCCTGCTCTGAAAGCTGGGTGCCGTGCTTGGTCACGACCGTACTGCATCCCGAAACCATAGCAGCAGCAGCAACGATAGCTGCCGCCAGCAGCCCTCGTCCGGTCGACCGGGCCGGCGCGCCGCGCGCAATAATCTGGGTGAAATCCTGCATCTGCCGTCTTCCCCCGAGGAAGATCCCGGACGTACCCGCCAACACCGCCAAGGCCTTCGATTTGCCTTGGCAATCCTGCGGTTCCGGTTCAACCCTTCTGCCGCCACCTTCGCGCCACTGCCGAACACCGGCAAGTCGACGATTCGGGTGACCCACCAACACCGACCAGCCAGCACCCGGCGATTCGGTGTTGCACTCCCTCAGCGCATACCGCGCCGGACCTGCTGTTTGCAATGCGAGCCCCGACAGCCGTATGTGAATAGAATGGAACCCCGAACCCACATGTCCCAACTTGCCGACCAAGACGCCTGATCCGACCACACACGTCCTGCATCAACGAACAACGCAGACCTTGGATCGTCCCATGACCGCCAAACGCTCGCTGTGGGACGTACTGACCCGCCGCAAATCCCACGACGGCACGGCAACAGACCTTTATGGCCTCCTCGTGGCGCAGGCCCGCACGCCAGCGTTCTATGCCGTCCACGGCGTGCCGGACACACCGGAGGGCCGGCTCGAGATGATCGTACTCCATGTCGTTCTGTTGTTGCGCCGGCTTGCGAAGGAAGGAGATGCCGGATCGGCCCTCTCCCAGACCATCTCCGAGACCTTCGTAACCGATATGGACGACTGTATGCGCGAGATGGGCGTCAGCGACATATCGGTCGCCCGCAAGGTCAAAAAAGCCGCCGCCGCCCTGTTCGACCGAATCCGCGATTATGGTGGCGCCCTCGACAAACAGGACCACGAAGGCTTGTCTGCCCTGATCGCGTCTCATGTTCTCGAGACCACCGAACCCACTGCCGGCGCCCGCCGCATCGCCGCTTATGTTGTCACGTCCCAGGAGCGGCTGTCCCGCGCAACTCTTGCTGAAATCAAGCTGGGAGCGATCTCATTTCCCAACATAACCGACTGAATTCACGGATTTTTAGACATGCATGAACCCGAGAAGACAGACACCGGAATAACCCAGACCTGGGTCGACCTGACCACGGACATTCCCTCCCGAGGAAAAGATGTCCAGCGCAAGGCCACACCAGAGGAATGCGGGCTGCTCGCCCGCTCGCTCGACATCCCCACTGTCGACCGCTTGGAGGTCCGCTATCACATCAAGCCCCTCTCTGGCGGCCGCTATCGCCTCGAAGGCACGCTGATAGCCGACGTGGTGCAATCCTGCATCGTCACCCTCGATCCAGTCCGCTCCACCATCGAGGACCAGATCCAGGTCGAGTTCCGCTCCGATGCGCCGCAGGAGCCTCAGGGCAAGCTCGGTGATGAGCTGATCGTGCTCGAGGTCACGGAGTACGAGCCCTTGGAACACAATCGGCTGGAGGTCGGCCGGATCATTGCGGAAACGTTGGCAGCGGCATTGCCGGCTTACCCCCGTGCACCCGGTGCAGCCCTGGAAAAACACGAGGCCGGCCCTACCGAGCCGGGCCCTGCCAATCCCTTCTCTGCATTGGCCGGGTGGAAGCCGAAGAAAGACGAATAATGACTGGGGATCCGCGGTCCTCGGCCAAGCGACAAACCGGTTGTCACCTTCTCGCAAAGCGCTATGGTGCAGCGCTTTTTGGTAAGTGATACCGCCAAACGGAAGGCATGACTGTGGGATGAATCGGGACGCTTTCTATGTGGCGACGCCGCGAAAGCGGTCCGCCATAGGCGCCAAGCACGCAAGACCAGACCTGGCGCCAAGTCTGACCATCCGTTTCACGATTTAAATGAAAGCAATGATAACCGCATGCCGGGCAGTCTCATAATCGCCTTGGACGCCATGGGCGGCGACTTCGGACCAGAGGTCGTGGTGCCCGGCGCATCGATCTCCGCGATCCGGCATCCGCAGATCAGCTTCCTGATGTTCGGCGACGAGGCCCGCATCCGCCCCCTCGTCGAAAAGGATCCGAAACTCGCCGGCCGCGTCGAAATCGTCCACACCACCCAGACCATCGCCATGGACGCCAAGCCCAGCCAGGCGATCCGCCGCGGCAAGGGCTCGAGCATGTGGCTGGCGCTGGAAGCCGTCCGCGAGGGCCGTGCCGCGGTCGCTGTTTCTGCTGGCAACACCGGCGCGCTGATGGCGCTCTACCGGCTCCTGCTGAAGCCTCTCGGCGACATCGAACGCCCCGCGATCGCGGCCATCTGGCCCACCGTTCGCGCCGAATCCCTCGTGCTCGATGTCGGTGCCAATATCGGCGCAACCTCTCGTCAACTCTGCGATTTCGCCCTTATGGGAGCGGGCATGGCTCGCGCCTTGTTCCATCTCGAACGCCCCACTGTCGGCCTGCTCAACGTCGGCGTAGAGGAGATCAAGGGGGCCGAGGAGGTCAAGGAGGCACACCTTTGGCTGAAGGGCGCCTCGGGCCTGCCATTCGAATACGCGGGCTATGTCGAAGGCGACGACATCGGCCAAGGCAAGGTCGATGTCGTGGTCGTCGAGGGCTTCGCGGGCAATATTGCGCTGAAGACCGCTGAAGGAACCGCTCGTCAGATAGGCACCTGGCTGCGCGAAGCGATGACCGGCTCGGTGCTGTCAAAATTCGGCGCCCTGCTCGCGCAAGGCGGATTTCGCGCATTAAAGCGAAAGATGGACCCTCGGCGCGTGAACGGCGGCACATTCCTCGGCCACAATGGTCTGGCGATAAAGAGCCACGGCGGCACCGATGCGCTTGGCTTTGCGAGCGCCATCGATCTCGGCTACGACATGGCATCCCACGGACTCGTTGAGCGTCTCCGGGCGGATCTCGACGCCTTCCATGGCGCCCTGAGAACCGGAGTGGACCAGCCACCTGAGGCAGGTGGCGCGGTGGGCAATTGAGATGCGATGAGACTGCCCCCGCCACCGAGGAAAGGCGCGGGGCGTATAGCGAGGAAAACAGCGTGGCAGTCATCCGATCCGTGATCAAGGGCGTCGGCGCCTACCTGCCCAAGCGGCGCATGACCAACGACGATCTGTCGAAGATCGTCGATACGACCGACGAGTGGATCGTCGAACGCACGGGCATCCGCGCCCGCCACATTGCAGCCGAGGGTGAGCGCACATCCGATCTCGGTTATGCGGCGGCCAGGAAGGCTCTCGAACGGTCAGGTCTCGAGCCTCGCGACATCGACCTTGTCATCTGCGCCACAGCAACCCCGGATCGCACATTTCCAGCGACCGCCGTCCGCATCCAGCACATGCTCGGCATCGAGCATGGCGCGGCATTCGACGTTCAGGCAGTCTGTTCCGGCTTCGTCTTTGGCCTCGCCACCGCTGACAATTTCCTGAAGGCTGGCCAGTTCAAACGCGCCCTCGTGGTCGGCGCGGAAACGTTCTCGCGAATACTCGACTGGCAGGACCGGACGACCTGCGTGCTGTTCGGCGACGGCGCCGGCGCCGTCGTTCTTGAAGCTCAAGCACAAACTGGCACCCGCGAGGATCGCGGTATTCTCGCGACCCGCATCCGCTCCGATGGCCGCTACGAAGATCTGCTGTACGTGGACGGTGGTCCCGGCTCCACGCGCACGACCGGCCATCTCCGCATGAACGGCCGGGAAGTGTTCCGGCATGCCGTCAACAAGATCTATGGCGTCATCGAAGAAACCCTGCACGAGACCGGATACACCGCCGACGAGATCGACCTCTTCGTGCCCCATCAGGCGAACGCGCGCATCCTCGATGGCATCGCCAAGAAACTCAAGGTTTCGCCAGAGAAGATCGTGATGACGCTGTCCCAGCAGGGCAACACGTCGGCCGCGTCGATCCCTCTGGCCCTGAACGAGGCATGGGAGCAGGGCCGTGTGAAGGAAAACGGCCTCGTTCTGATGGAAGCCATGGGTGGCGGTTTCACCTGGGGCGCGGTTCTCGCGCGGTGGTGATGCGTAGTGTGCTGCAGGGTGAATGCCCGTACCGCACCGGCTTGACGTGAAAGTGGCGCGGTGCGGTACGCTCCGCTACCGCACCCTACGGCTACTACTCTGCCGGTATCTGCACTGCATCGGGCGGCGCGTTCCGCCACGGCCATTGCCCCTCGCGCATCCGCTGGAACACGACGTACAGCATCGGTATCAGGAAGATTCCGAGAGCGGATGCTGCAAACATGCCCGCGAGCACCGGCAGGCCCACCGCATACATGCTGTCCGCACCAGGCCCTGTCGCCCGCACCAGCGGCACCAGCCCGACGATGAACGCGATGCTCGTCATCATGACAGGCCGAAACCTGAGCCGCGCACCGCTTACCGCCGACTCCAGAATGGATTCGCCGGCCGCCCGCCTCTCGAGTGCAAATTCCGTAATCAGAATTGCGTTCTTCGCCGCGAGCGCGATGAGCACCACGATGCCGATCTGCGCGTAGATCACGAAGCTCTCGCGCATCAGCATCAATCCTGCCAGCGCGCCCAGCACCGCGACCACGACCGACAACAGCACCGGTATCGGCACATTCCAGCTCTCGTAGAGCGCCACGAGGAACAGGAACGCGAACACGAACGCAAACCCGATCACGATCGGAGTCTGTCCAGCCGAAGCCTTCTGCTCCAGCGCCTGCCCCGTCCACTCGTAGGCGAAGCCTGACGGCAGCGTGCGCGCAGACAACGCTTCCATCGTCCCAACGGCCTCTCCATCGCCGCGTCCCGCCCCCGGACTGCCGTTGATGCTCACTGCACGATAGTTGTTGTAGCGAACGATCGTTCGCGGTCCCACGCTGAGCTCCGCACGGGCCACAGAGGATAGCGGCACCATCTGCCCATCACGATTACGAATCTGGATCGCATAGATCGACTGCATCGACGATCGGAACTCCGCTCCAGCCTGCAGCCGCACTGTCCAGGTTCTGCCGAGCAGCCCGAAATCATTGATGTAGAACCCGCCGAGCGTCGACTGTAGCGACGCGAACACGCTCGACAGGTTGAGGCCCAACGCCTGCACCTTGTCGCGATCGATTTCGAGCCGGATTTGCGGCGTCGTCGCCTCGTAGGTCGAGAACACCGCGGCAAGTTCCGGCCGCTGGTTGGCCGCAACGATCAAGCCCCGCATGGTCGCCGCTATAGCCGCGGGCTCCTGGCCTTCGAGCGCTTCCAGAACGTATTCGAAACCGCCGGTCTGGCCGAGCCCCGAAATCGCCGGTGGATTGAGCGCGAAGAAAAAACCGTCTGTTTGGGTCGAGAGCGCACGCGAAATCCGCCGCGCAATCGCCGTCGAGTGTTCCGCCGCGCCAGCCCGCTGCCCGTAGTCCTTGAGGCGGATGAAGATCACGCCTGTGTTCGGAGCGGCACCACCACCGAGGAAGTCGAGACCGAGCACCGCCAGCACGGAATCGACCGCCGGATCGGACCGTATGACCGCCTCGGCTTTCGTCGCCGCCTCGCTGGTACGATTGAGTGACGCCGCTGGCGGCAGATTGAACACCGCCATCAGATAGCCCTTGTCCTCCGTCGGCAAGAACCCCGATGGCGTCCGGTTGAACGCGAAGTAGATCCCGATCACCGTCGCCAGCACTGCCGCGATACTCAGTGTCGCCACGCGAACGAACCGCGCAACGATACTCGCGTACCCCAGACCCACCCGGTCGATCGCGTGCGTCACCCGCGCCATGATGCCGGTAGGATGCCCTGGCTTCAGCAACACCGCGCAAAGTGCCGGCGAAAGCGTCAGCGCGTTGATGGCAGAGATCACCATGGCAGCCGAGATGGTCACCGCGAACTCACGGAACAGCACGCCGCTACTACCCGGCAGAAATGCCACTGGAACGAATACGGACAGCAGCACCAGAGTGATCGCGATTACCGGTCCCGCGATCTCCCCCATCGCCTTGCTGGTCGCCTGCGCGGGTGTGAGGTCAGGCTCCAGCGCCATGACGCGCTCGACGTTCTCCACGACGACGATCGCATCGTCGACGACGATGCCGATCGCAAGCACGAGCGCCAGCAGCGAGATGCTGTTCGCCGAATAACCGAGCGCCAGCAGAACCGCGAACGTTCCGATCACCGCGACCGGAACCGCGATCAACGGGATCAACGTCGGCCTCAATCGGCCGAGGAAGACGAAAACCACCAGCGCCACGAGGACGAACGCTTCGATCAGCGTATGGATCACCTTCTCCATCATAGCGGACACGAAGTCCGCCGTGTTGTAGATGAAGGAGTAGGTGACGCCGGCTGGAAAACGCGCGCGCAGCTCTTCCAGTCGCTTGGTCACCGCTTTCGCGACGGCCACCGCGTTGGCGCCTGGCGACAGATAGATGCCGATGGCAGCCGTCGGCTGGCCATTGAATGTCGACATCGTGTCGAAGCTCGCCGCTTCGAGCTCGAGTTTGGCTACATCCCGCAACCGCACGAACGAGCCGTCCGCCTCTGCACGCACCGCGATTGCACCGAACTCTTCGACCGAGGCAAGACGCCCCTTGGTCGAGACCGTCAACTGCAAGCGCTGGTCGGTGTTGAACGGTGCGGCACCGATCCGCCCGGCCGCCGCCTGCTGGTTCTGCGCGCGGACGGCTGCGATCACATCGTCTGTCGTCAGACCAAGATTGGCGAGACGCTGCGGATCAAACCAGATCCGCATCGCGTAGTCGCGCGCGCCGAAGATCGAGGCGTCGCCGACACCATTGATGCGCTTGATTTCATCGATGATGTTGATCGTCACGAAATTGCTGAGAAACAGCTGGTCGTGCTTTTCTTCCGTTGAGTGAAAAGTGAACACTTGCAAAAGGTCTGTCGAAACCTTTGCGATATTGAGCCCGGTGTTGCGCACTTCTTGAGGCAGCTTTGCCGTAGCCAAGCTCGCACGGTTCTGGACGTTGACCGTCGCGATATCGGGATCGGTGTTGAGCCCGAAGGTCACGTTGAGCGTATACGACCCGTCGCTCGCCGAGGTGGATTTCATGTAGCGCATGCCGCTCACGCCGTTGATGGCGTTCTCGAGCAGCTGCCCGACGCTCTCTTCCACCGTTCGAGCATCGGCGCCTGGATAGCTCGCCGTCACGCGCACCGTCGGCGGAGCGATATTGGGATACTGCGAAACGGGAATGGCCGAGATCGCGATCAACCCCGCAAGCGTGATTACGATCGAGATCACCATCGCCAGGCGCGGCCGGCGAATGAACAGGTCGAAAATCATGTCACGCCCACCCTACTTCGTACTTTGTGGACGCGCAGCTGCGGCATTGGCCGCCGCTTCCGCCGACTGCGGCGCAACCGTCGTCCCCGGCCGAGCGTTCTGATGACCACTGACGACGACGTCCTCGCCAAGCGAAAGACCTTGTTCGACGATCAACAGTGACCCGGTCTGGGCGCCCGCCACGATGCGCCGCTGCACGACCTTCTTGTCAGCCCCCACCACCAGCGTATAGGCGCCTTGCTGATCGAGCAGCAGCGCCGACTGAGGGATCATAAGCCGCTGATCCGCCTGTTTCCGAACAACCATCACTTCGGCGAGCTGCTGATCCACCAGCAGGCGATCCGGATTGGGTATGGAAGCACGCACAATCACGGAATCCGTCGACGAAGTCGCTTGCACCTCTGCAAAACGGATCTCGCCCCGAGAGCTGTAGATCGAGCCGTCGGCAAGCCGGATCTGCACGAAATAGGCCTCCCGCGCGGTATGCGACTTGCGCACCTCGAGCAGCACGCGCTGCGGCACCGGAAAACTCACGTACATCGGATCCTGTGCAACGATCGTGACGAGCGGATTGCCGCTCGGACCGACCAGATCGCCCACGGAGTATGCCGAACGCCCCGCCCGTCCGTCGAACGGCGCCTGCACGCTCGCATACCCCAGATTGAGCTGGGCCGTCTTGAGCTCGGCCTCCCGCACTTGCTTTTGCGCAAGCGCCTGAGCCAGCCCCGCCCGCGTTTGATCGAGCTGCGCCTTCGATGCAGCAGCAGAATTGCGTTCGGCAAGATCCTGCTGTCGGTCGAACGTAACCTGGGCAAGTTGCAACGCCGCATCGGCGTTGGCGACGTTGGCCTCTGCCTGCCGAACCGCGATTTCAAACGGCTGCCGGTCGATCTCGTAGAGAACCTGGTCCTTCTTGACGTCGGCGCCTTCCGCGAAGTTGCGCTTGACCAGGAAGCCCTGAACTCGCGCACGAAGCTGCACCTTGTCGACCGCCTCGATCCGCCCCGTGTAGGTCGTCTCCCCGGCTACGTCCCGCTGCACGACCTTGGCGACCACGACGGGCGGCGGCTGTTGAGGAGGCTTTGGCGGTTCGCTGCCGCAGCCCGCAACGAACAGGCAGGCTGTAACGATGAAAGACCTCTTTCGAGGGAAGAAGTGAGCCGCAGCCGCTTCGCCGGCGTTCTTCATGTGATCAGCCCTGAGTTGGCACACGCGCAGGAGGCATCGGATGGCTGGAAACCGTAACACGTGAAAGGCCCGATGAAACCGGGGCGCCAGCCTTGTCCTTACGATCTCTGAGCGAGAATAGACCTGAAACCCACAAACGGATCAATGAGATAAGCCAAAGCATGCACTGAGAAGTTGCCAACAGGGTTTCCCGTTGATGACCAACTCACGAGGATATTGCGGTCATCGCCCCGCGCTTCTTACCGCCCCACAGCATAGCCTTGCATGCCCCGCGCGTTGGCGGCCGCCTTGAGCAGCGGGCCGTCCCTGGTCACCGCCGACAACCGTCCCTCGCTCCAGTTCGGCCCGACCTCGACAACGTGTCCCCGCCGGCGCAACTCGTCCACCGTCGACTCGGCGATACGCCCTTCGATCACGAGCACGCCCGGTCGCGCCTCGCGCGGCCAGAACGAATTAGGGAAGTGCTCGATGTGCCAGGTCGGCGCGTCGATCGCTTCCTGCAGGTTCATGCGGGCATGCACATGTCGCAAGAACAGTTGGCTGTTCCATTGATCCTGCTGATCGCCGCCCGGTGTTCCCCAAGCCATATAAGGCTCGCCGTCGCGCATCGCCATGCCAACCGACAGCGTCGTACGCGGACGCCGCCCAGGCGCCAGCGCATCCGGCCGACGCTCGTCGAGCCAGAACATCTGCGCCCTTGATCCCAGTTGGAAGCCGAGCGAGGGGATCACCGGCGACGACTGCAGCCACCCGCCTGACGGCGTCGCCGTGAACATATTGCCGTGACGGTCGATGATATCCACGTGGCACGTATCGCCGCGCGTCAGCCCATCCCTTCGAACGGTAGGTTCACCCACGCCCGCCGGCCGATCTCGGCGCACCGTCGGCTCACCGACGCCCGCCGCCGAAGGTCCCCCGCTCGACAATCGCTCATTGACGAAGCCGGTCTTGCCGCCCGGCTGCCCCGGCCGTTGCTCGAGCGACGCCTGCGCCATATCCACGAGCTTGCGCCGCTCCGCGTTGTAGGAAGCCGACAGCATCTCGGTCATCGGCACGTCGGAGAAGTTCGGATCGCCGTAGAACGCCTCGCGATCCGCGAACGCGAGCTTCGCCGTCTCGACCCACAAGTGGATGTAGTCCGGCGACGTCGGCGAAAGTTTCGCAAGATCGTCGTTGGCGAGCAGCGCCAACTGCTGCAACAGCGCGGGCGATTGTGACCACGGCCCCGGCTTAAGCACGTGGTAGCGACCGTAGTCGAGTGCGAGCGGCGCCTCGATGCCCGGCTGCCACGACGCCATGTCCTGAGCCGACAGTACGCCACGATTGCGACGTCCACTGACATCCATGATTTCGCTCGTCTCGCAGAACGCCCCGATCGCCTCAGCGACGAAGCCCTGGCTCCAAGCCTTCGCCGCACGCCGGATCTCGGCTTCGCGACCGCCGCCGCCCGCTTCGCCTTCGGCCAGCAGGCGCTCGTACATGTCCGCCATCGCAACATTGCGGAACACCGAGCCCGGCGCCGGCACAGTATTGCCGGGCAGATAAACCGCCGCCGACGTCGGCCAGTGCTCGCGAAACAGATCGGCGACGGTCGCGATCGTGTCGGTGATCTGATGCACGACGGGATAGCCGTTGCGCGCATAGCCGATCGCCGGCTCGAGCACGTCGCGCAAACGCGCCGTCCCGTAGCGCTCGAGCACCGTCATCCACGTCGGAAACGTCCCCGGCACGACAGCGGCGAGTAGCCCCGTTCCTGGCACGAGTTCGAGTCCCAGGCTCTTGTAGTGCTGGATGGTCGCCTTGGCCGGGGCCACGCCTTGCCCGCAGATGACCTCGTATTTCTTCTGGCGCTGATCCCAGACCATGACGGGCACATCCCCGCCCGGCCCGTTCAGATGCGGCTCGACCACTTGCAGCGTGAAGGCTGTCGCGACGCCCGCATCGAAAGCATTCCCGCCGCGCTCGAGCACACCCATGCCAACCGCGCTCGCGATCCAATGGGTGGAGGCGACGACACCGAAGGTTCCCTGGATCTCGGGACGGGTGGTGAACTGGCGTGCTTGGATCACGGTCTGCTCCTGGCAGATGATGAAAGATACCGTCGAGCGGAAGTACGAACTCAAATGCATTGTCCGCTCGGCGAGACCGCCAATGCGGTCCGGCGCGAGCGTCACACCGAAAGTTCAGAGCCGCACTGCGGATCGGGACCTTCGCTTCAGGCTATAAGAGACGAAACGCTGGCTTGCACCACACCGACGCGGGAGGCAAGCGTCCCGTTCAGCCCCGGCTTTCAACCCAAATTTAATGGTTTCCGCTGCCGGCTTGAACCTATCATTAGGCCGTTCCGGATAAACTGCGAATAAAGAGCATTTCGGGAACTCGTCCATGTTCAAATATGTTGCAGCAGCGATCGGCTTCTTCGGCATGGCCTCCGTCGTGTCGAAACAATACGACGGGCCCGCTGGCGTCCGCTATTCGGCGGACAACAAGCCCATGGAAGACGTCTTGTCCCAACAGGTCGCTGAGCACAACAAGCGCCGGGGCGAAAAGGTCGGCAGCACCATATTCGCGGGGGCAAGCTTGTACGGCCGGACAATGGTGCTCGAGTTCACCATGCCCAACGCTCCCGCGTATTTCGACGTCAATGCCACGACCGATCGTCTGCTGAAGCAGATGACCGACAAGTTCTGCATCCGCAAGTATCATGCGGCCATGCGCGATGGCGGGGCAATCGTCTACCGCTACCAGACGGAAGGTGGCCGCGTGCTCGTCGATGCCAAGGTCGACGCGACGGTATGCCGTCGGCCGTGAAGTTTGGGGCGATCAGGTTGCAGTCAATGCAGGCGTCGCTGGTGGGGGGCCGGCGAGACGCATCAAGGCGAGGGTCGCAAGCAGGACGCGCCAAAGCTCTCTGAGCCACGCCAGCAGCCTGGCGAAGTTGTAACCT
>CANJPN010000047.1 GCA_947475855.1 Bradyrhizobiaceae bacterium | reverse complement strand
CAACCGCTCGACAAGTGCCCGGAAATCCTGCGCTTTCATCGTGTCCATCCTGCCGCCAAATCACTGGTCAGCAAGGTCGCACAACATTCTGGCGGAACAGAGCCATTTTGAATGAACTGCTGCCGCAAACGGATGCGATTTCGATTTACGCTTTCACGCGAACAGGCGAGTTCGTTGATCCGAGAGCGTTGACTGTGGCGTTGAATGCCCAGCTAGCTCGTTTGGTGGCGGAAAGGGCAGGGAGATAGTGTTGCGTATCGCTGATACTACGCTGGATGGTGATGCCTTGCCCTGGCGCTTGGTTCGTGCTGTCAGACCGGAAGAAGCGCCATCCGGAGAGAGCCATGCCTAGGAAGCCCACCTCCGCCGTCAAAACCCCTGCTCTGCGTTATCTTCCCGCGGATCAGTCGTTCCTCGATCCGCTGCGGGAAGATCGCGACCGGCCCGAGGCGGCAAAGGTGGTCGTGATCCCGTTCGGGTTGGAGGCGTCGGTCAGTTATGTTTCGGGTACGTCGAAGGGGCCGCAGGCGATCCTGGAGGCGAGCCATCAGCTCGAGATGTTCGACGAGGAGCTGTGGCGGGAGCCCTACCTCGACTACGGCATCGCGGCGGTGCCCGAGCCCAAGATCGCGAAGTCGGTGCCCGAAGCGCTCGATCAGCTCGAAGGCCTGGTCGAGGCTGTTCTGGACGAGGGCCGGGTGCCGTTCGTGCTCGGCGGCGAGCATTCGATAACGGCGGGTGCCATCCGTCCGTTCGCACGGCGGTTCAAGGATCTGGTCGTGTTGCACTTCGATGCGCATGCGGATCTGCGCGACGGCTATCTGGGCGAGCACTTCAGCCACGCGGCGGCGATGCGGCGTGTGCTCGATCACGCCGATGTCTCGATGGTGTCGGTCGGCATTCGGGCGATCTCGGAGCCGGAGGCGCGGTTCATCGAGGCGAACCGCGGGCGGCTTCATATGCACTACGGGTTCGCGCAGGCGACCTGGAACATCGAGAAGATCATCGCGCCGCTGGCGGGGCGGCCTGTTTACGTCACGTTCGACATCGATGCGCTGGACGGCGCGATCATGCCGGCGACGGGGACGCCGACACCTGCAGGCATGAACTACCTGCAGGCGCTGGCGATTCTGCGGCGGGCGGCGGAGGTATCGAAGATCGTCGGCATGGATCTCGTCGAGCTGGCGCCGATGCCGGGCCTGCACGCGTGCGATTTCCTCGCGGCACAGCTCGCCTACAAGATGATGAGCTATGCGATGTCGGGGACGAAGCGGCGGTAACGAGCTTCTCTCTGGTGGACTTGCGCGGTCGGCTCGTGCGAGCTTTTGGCGTGCAACAGCAGCCGCCGGAGGATCGCCCATGCCCCGCTCGTCGTCGTCACGCCGTTCGCTCGCGCGCGGTGTCGCGGCGCTTCTGATTTCGTGGCTCGTGCTGGTGGGTGGCCTCGTTTCGTCCGCCATAGCGCAGCCGCGCCCGCTCGACGTGCCGTATGTGCCGACGCCGGAGCATATCGTGGAGGCGATGCTGAAGCTCGCCAAACCGGGAAAGGACGACTTTCTCGTCGATCTGGGGTGCGGGGACGGGCGCATTCCGATCATGGCGGCGCAGAAATACGGCGTGCGCGGCTTCGGTGTCGACATGAACCCGGTGCGGATCAAGGAGGCGCGGGCCAACGCGGAGAAGGCGGGCGTTTCCGACAAGGTGCAGTTCATCGAAGGCGATCTGTTCAAGACGGACTTCCAGAAGGCATCGGTTCTGACGCTCTATCTGCTACCGCAGGTCAACATGGCGCTCAGGCCCTCCATCCTGGACATGAAGCCCGGGACGCGCATCGTCAGCCACGCGTTCCACATGGAAGACTGGAAGGCGGATGCGACGGAGCAGTTCGACTTCCGCACGATTTATCACTGGGTGGTGCCGGCGAAGGTGGCGGGACGCTGGGTGGGGACCGTGGCCGGCGCGAAAGTCGAACTGGATCTGGTGCAGAAATTCCAGGAACTGACCGGGACGGCGACCATCGACGGAAAGTCGGCCAGTGTGACGGCTGGTAAGGTGATGGGCGACGCGATCGAGGTCGCGTTGGTGCAGGCCGGGACGGCGGGCCTGAAGATGGCGGCGGTGCTCAAGGGGGCGGCGCTGGAAGGTGACGGAGTTCGGCTGGCGAAGCAGTGACCGGCTACTCGCTTTGTCATCCCGGTGCTCGTCACCGGGATCCAGGACTCAGCGGACAGCACTGCCCGAACAAGGGGAACGGTGGGTCCCGGGAACGAGCCCCGGGACGACAATTCTGTCGTTAGCTATGGCCGAAAGCTTCGTTCAATCAAAGGCTTTTCGAGGCGGGCTTTGCCGGGATATAGTCGCTTTCGAGACTTTCGCCGACGTGCCTGCCGCAACAACCCGATCAGAGAGAAACCGATGACTAGCCTCATCCATCATTCAACGACTGCGCGTGCCTTGTTCGGTGCCCTGCTGACGGCTGGCGCACTTGCATTCGCGCCGGCATCTTCGGTGCGTGCTCAAGATGGCCCGCCGCGTCCGCTCGACGTGCCGTACGTGCCGACGCCGCAAGCCGTCGTGGATACGATGCTGAAGGTTGCCAGCGTGTCGCGGCGTGACTTCCTGATCGACCTGGGCTGCGGCGACGGGCGCATTCCCGTGACGGCGGCGACGAAGTTGGGCACGCGCGGGTTCGGCGTCGATCTCAATCCGGTGCGGGTAAGGGAAGCGAAAGCGAACGTCGAGAAGAACAAGGTGGGCCGGCTCGTCGACATCGTGCAAGGCGACCTGTTCGAGACCGACATCTCGAAGGCAACTGTGATCTCGATGTACCTTCTGCCGACGGTCAACATGAAGCTGAGGCCGTTCGTGCTCAACCTGAAGCCCGGCACGCGCATCGTCAGTCATGACTTCGATATGGGCGACTGGAAGCCCGACAAGCTCGAGAAGCTCGACTACAAGACGGTCTACTACTGGGTCGTGCCGGCGAAGGTGGCGGGCAACTATCAGTTCAAGGTGGGCCGCGAGACGTTCGACCTCAAGCTCGAGCAGAAGTTCCAGGACGTGACCGGAACCGCGAAGATCGGCGGCAAGGACGTATCGATCGCGAACGGAAAGCTCGAAGGTGCGAACATCACATTCGACCTCACGATGTCGGATGGCAAAGTACGCAGCTTCAAGGGCAACGCGTTCGATCTTGGCAAGATCGGCGGCAAAGGCTGGTCGGCTCAGCGGGTTTGATGGTATCCCCTTTCCCCTGGACTCGGGGGAGAGGGAGAATTCCGCATGACGGTCGAAGCCGGCGCGCAACGCCATTCGCTTTCGGTGCTTCAGGCCAGCACCATGCTCGTGGGCATGGTGCTGGGTGTCTTCATATTCACGGCGCCGACGCTGGCTGCGCTGAATACGGCGACGCCGCTGCAATTTCTCGGGCTCTGGCTCGCTGGCGGCATTGCGACGTTGATCGGAGCACTGTGCTACGCCGAGCTCGCGACGACCTATCCCGACGAAGGCGGCGAGTACCACTATCTCACGCGCGCCTACGGCGAGGGCGTCGGCTTCCTTTTCGCCTGGGGGCGGATGACCGTCATACAGACGGGGGCAATCGCGGCGGTTGCCTTCGCCTATGGCAAATATGCCGAAGTGATCAATCCGATCCCCATCGGGGAAGCGGGCGCTGCCATTCACGGCGCGCTTGCGATCGCCGTGCTTACGGTGGTCCAGCTCCGAGGCACCAAGGAGACCGCGAATACACAGTCTGTTCTGACCTCGCTCGAAGTCCTCGGGCTCGTGCTGATCACGGTGCTGGGCTTCATGGTGGCGAAGGGGCAGCCGGTCGCGGTCGACGGCGGCAACAGCAACATCGGACTTGCGATGGTGTTCATCCTCCTGGCCTACGGCGGGTGGAATGAGCTGTCCTACATTTCGAACGACATGAAAGACGTAAGACGCACGATGGCACCTGTCCTGATCCTGGGCGTCGTGATCGTCACCGTGCTCTATCTCATGGTGAACTGGGCCTATGTTTCGGCGCTGGGCATCGGCGGTCTGCGCAAGACGTTTACGCCGGCCGCGGATCTTGCCGAACTCGCTTTCGGTCGCGTCGGAGCCAAGATCGTCGCGATTATCGTCTGCGCGATGGCGTTGTCGACAATCAATGCCTCGCTGTTCACCGGCGGGAGGACAAGCTTTGCGCTAGGCAGGAGCTTTGGGCCGTTCGCGATGCTCGGCAAGCGCAACGAGGCGAAGGGTGTGCCTGTAAACGCCGTGTTGCTGCAGGGGGTGATCTGTCTTGTGCTGATGGCGCTGGGGTCGACCACCAAGAGCGGCTTCGAATACATGGTTGCCTACACCGCACCGGTATTCTGGCTGTTCATGATCGCCGTCGGGGCGGCGGTGTTCGTGCTGCGAGCCAAGGATGGGGACCGCGAGCGCCCGTTCAAGGTGCCGCTCTATCCAATCCTGCCGGCGCTGTGGTGTCTCGTCACGATCTTCATGTTCTATTCGAGCCTCAATTACATCTTCGGTCAGTTGTGGGGGAAAATGACGTGGGGTGACACGGGTGTCGGTGCGGCGCTGGGTCTCGCCGTGCTGGCGCTGGGCGTTCCGGTGTATCTGCTGGGGCGGGGGAAGGCTGCCGAGGCGTGAACGGCAGATGTCATTTGAGCTTGCGTCCCCGACCGCGGCGCGTTAGCGCGAAGAGCCGGGGTCTTTCCACTTTCGAGGGGCAAAGGCCCCGGATCTGCGCATTCGGACCTGACAGTCCGATTGCTTGTCCGGGGACGCATGAGGGTGAGGATGGTGCCTCCTCTCGCGTGTGCCTCTGCCGGGTCTCGGACCCTGGCCAGCCGATGTGAAACGTGCAACGCCACATCCCCGATAAATCAGTCTCTGCTGAAGACGAGGCGACAGACGCCTTGCGCCGCGTGGCGGAGCGCTATGCGGTGGCGATCACGCCTGCGATGTCGCGGCTGGTCGGTGGTGCAGAAGCGCAAGGTGTCGCGCGGCAGTTTCTACCTGATGCCCGTGAACTCGTGACGCGGGCGGACGAGGACGGCGATCCCATCGGGGACGGGGTGCACGAGGTCGTGAAGGGGCTCGTTCATCGGTATCCCGACCGGGTATTGCTGAAGCTTGCGCCCGTATGCGCGGTCTACTGCCGGTTCTGCTTCCGGCGCGAGATGGTCGGACCGGAGCACGGCGTTCCGCTCTCGCCGGCCGAGCTGGAAGCCGCGCTAGCCTACATCTGCGCGACGACGGCCATCTGGGAGGTGATCTTCTCGGGGGGCGATCCACTGGTGCTGTCGCCGCGGCGTGTGCGAGAGGCGACCGAGGCGGTGGGCGCAATCGATCACGTGAAAGTCTTGCGCTGGCACACGCGAGTTCCCGCCGTGGCCCCGGAGCGAATTACGCCCGAGTTGGTTGCAGCACTTCGCGCCACAGGTCAGGCCGTCTGGGTGGCGTTGCACGTCAATCATCCGAGCGAGTTGACCGCGGAAGCGCGGGCGGCGATCGGCCGGCTCGTCGACGCCGGTGTGGCGATGGTCAGCCAGACCGTGCTGCTGGCCGGCGTCAACGACGATCCTGCTACTCTGGAAGCGTTGATGCGCGGTCTCGTGGAAACGCGGGTGAAGCCGTATTATCTTCACCATCTCGACCGTGCGCCGGGTACTGGGCATTTCCGGACCTCGATCGCAGAGGGACAGCGTCTGGTTGGCGGGTTGCGCGGTCGGCTTTCCGGACTGGCACAGCCAACCTATGTGCTCGATATTCCCGGCGGCCACGGCAAAGTGCCAATCGGGCCTGGCTTCATCGAGGCGATCGAGACGGGAGACGGCGTTACCACGTATGCAATCCGCGATGCCGCGGGGTGCCGTCACTGCTATGCTGATCCGGAAAGCTGATCCGGAAGCGTGCCTGCTGCGTTGAATGAACGATCCCATGACCGACGGCGTGACCAGGAAATCTCAGCATCTCGACATTGTGCTTCGGCGCGATGTGAGTGCGCGCGCGGTCACGACGGGGCTGGAGGCGATTCGCTTCGAGCATGCGGCGCTCCCGGAATTGGCGCTCGGGGATATCGATCTATCGACGACGTTCCTCAATCGCCGCTTGGGCGCACCGTTGCTGATCAGCTCGATGACGGGTGGGCCGGAACGTGCCGACGGCATCAATCGGGCGATCGCAGAAACAGCGCAGCGGCACGGCATCGCGTTCGGTGTCGGTTCGCAACGCGTGGCGCTCGACGGCGGCAGTGCAGGGCTCGCACGGGGCGGCTTTGGCCGGCATCTGCGCGATGCGGCACCGGACGTTCCTATTCTGGCGAACTTCGGGGCGGCGCAGTTGCGCGACTGGGACGGTGCGGACATGGCGCGGCGCGCGGTCGATATGATCGGGGCCGATGCGTTGATCGTGCATCTCAATCCGCTGCAGGAAGTGGTGCAGCCAGAAGGCGACCGTGACTGGAACGGATTGCTGGGCAAACTGGGAGCGCTGAGCCGGGCAAGTCCGGTTCCCGTGATCGTGAAGGAAGTGGGAGCTGGGATCTCCGGCGCGCTTGCGAAGCAGCTCTGGGATGTGGGGATCCGGATCATCGACGTCGCCGGAGCCGGGGGAACGAGTTGGGCGGCAGTGGAAGCCGAACGTCTCACGGACGAGCGGGCGAAGGCGATTGCAGCGCCATTCCGGGACTGGGGTATTCCAACGGCGCGCGCCATCGTCGATGTCCGCGCGGCGTGTCCGTCCGCGAGCGTCATCGCGTCAGGCGGTTTGAAGGACGGGCTCGACGTCGCCAAGTCGATTAGGCTCGGTGCCGATCTTGCCGGGTTCGCCGCGGGAGTTCTCGAAGCTGCACTCGCTGGCGGCGATGCGCTTTCCGACCGGGTCCATGTCGTCGTGGAGCAATTGAGGATCGCGTGCTTCTGCACGGGCAGCCGGACGCTGTCGGACCTGCGCCTTGCCAGGCTGGTTACTGACGACGGGTCATGATGATGTCGATCGGCATCCAGCCCCGTGAGATCGCCAGCCAAACGATGATGAACACGACCGTGGCGACGGCTGTGTTTACACCGAGAACGCGCAGTACGCGGAAGTTGGCGGGGGCGCTTTCCGGGGTGCCCGGCACGACCTCACCCGATTCCTGTTGAGTGCGCACGCCGATCGGCAGGACGGCGAACAGCGTTGTCCACCAGATGATGAAATAGACTGCGATGCTGAGCGTTAGGCTCATGGGGCGAAGCCTTCGCGGTGACCGTGCTGTTCAAGGCCGCTCACGTCTAACAGGCGGGGGCTTTTGGGAACAGTCAAATCCCGCAGCCTTGTGCTGCATCGCCGCACGCGGTCGTCGAACGCGTCGCGTGGATCATTCGCTGCGGCCGAGCATCCAGGCAACCATCTTCATGAAGTTGAAAGGGCCGGTATAGCCGACGATGCGGTCGACCTCCTGGCCTTGATGCATCAGTACAACCGTTGGGGCGATGGTGATCGCGCCGGAAAGTCCCATCTTGGTTTCGTCTGAACGGCTGACGTTGACGAAGCGGATCGGCGTTTCGCGGCCGATCTGGGATTCGCGATAGAGCGGGAGCACGTCGCTACGGAAGTTCTGGCAATAGATGCAGCCGTCGGCCTCGAACACCACGAGCTCATAGGGGCTCTGCGGCGCGGGCAGCTTGCTGGTGTCGGTGCGCGCGGTGGATGTCGCGGAGGGAACCGCGATGGCCAGCAGCGCCGACAGGAGAATTGCAAGTTTACGCATGATGTTACCCATACTTGGGGTACTCGAAAGCTAATGACGGGCAGGGCCGGCAGCCAGCCGGGGGACCTCTGCGACCCTGACCCGTCGTTTTCGCGTTCCGGCGCCGGGGACCGCAATCCTCAACGGATATGCTGCCCTCGTACCGCGATGGCGCGATGATCTGTCAAAAGCAAGAGTAATGCCAGCATGGGGTGAGTTGCTGGCTCAAGTTTATTCTCGCGGCATCAGGGTTTGCCGCAGACGATCCCGACAGCCTTGCCGGGCGACCCTATCGCGGCGCTACCGACGCGGCCGAAGGCTTCCTGCAGCTTCTTCTGCTGCTCGTCCATCTCCTGGTCGACCAACAGTGCGCGGCAGTTGGCGGGCGCGCCTGCAGCTACGCCGATGCCATCCTTGGGTGTCGGCTCGAACCAGATGTACATCTGGCCGTCGTTGAGGGAGAACTGGAACCCTTTGACTTCGCTGCCAAGTTGCGTTGCCGGGATGGGGGCCTTCAGGGGCAGTGTCATATGCAATGCAAGTACCAGAGTCTTGTCGGCGACTGGGGCGGGCTGGTCCTGGCTGGGGGTGGCACTTTGCTGCGTGGCGGGCTTGCGGCCGAAAAGACCGGATACCCATCCGCTGAACCGTGACCACAAGCCGGGCCGTTGTACCGGTGCGGGTGCGCTCTCGCTGCTCGTGGGGCCGGCAGCCAACTGCGGGCCAGGCGCGGTATCAACGCCGATGACCTCCATCGAGTAGTCCTTGGGGTCGCCAAAGAGCACGGGGGCGCCGGCCATCGTCGCCGTCGTAAAGTACTCGAACTCCTTCAGCCCCTCGATGTTGATCTTGGTCAGCTCTTCGAGTTCGGGGCCATCGACCTTTCCGTCGTTGTTCTTGTCTAGGCCGTCGATGGCGCTGGCGGTATACATTTCGTCGAACAGCCACGTGTAGCGCAGACCTGTCAGAGTGCCGTTTTCAAAGATCGCCTTGGACTGCGTGCCGACCCAGACATGCGGGTGAGCGATGGCGGAGGTCGTAGCCCCTGCAGCCAAAGCTCCGGCGGCGGCAAGTCCCTTAACAGCTCGGAATGTCCTCGACATGCTGATCGACCTTTCTCGGCTGGCGGCCGGCGGAGCAGACGCGCGCCGTCCTCTTGGCCTGCGAATCATAGCAAAACAGTGGCGACCGGGCCTCGACAATCATGCGCGATCGCCGCTTGCGACAGTATGCTCGACACTGACATAGTGCCGCTACGACTAAGCCATCAACGGTATTGCCGATGTCCAGCGCCGAGCGGCGGCCCGATACGCGTTTGCCTGTGACGCTGCTTACCGGGTTTCTCGGCAGCGGCAAGACTACACTGCTCAACTCCTGGCTGTCGCTGCCTGAACTCAAGGATGCGGCAGTCATCGTCAACGAGTTCGGCGAGATCGGTATCGATCACGCCCTGATCGCTTCCTCGAACGACAATACCATCGAGTTGTCGACCGGCTGCCTCTGCTGCACGGTTCGCGGTGATCTCGTCGACACGATGCGGGAGCTCAACGAGAAGCGCGAGCGTGGCGAGGTCAGGGCGTTCGACCGCGTGATCATCGAGACGACCGGACTTGCGGACCCTGCGCCCGTGATCCAGGCGCTGATGACGTTTCCCGTAGCGCGGCGGTTTCGCCTGCGGCAGGTGGTGACGACGGTCGATTGCGTGAACGGCGCAGGGACGCTCGATCGCCATCCGGAATCCGTAAAGCAGGCGGCGATTGCCGACGAGATCGTGCTGACGAAGACGGATCTGGGTTGTGCAGAGCTGGCTGCACTGAAGGCACGGCTCGCGCGGCTCAATCCGGGCGCGCGACTGCATGCGTCGAAGCCCGGCGCGATACCCTCGCCGGCGGAACTTGCGGCGACTGACATCTATGATCCCGCGACGAAAAGCGATGATGCGAAACGCTGGCTCAATGCGGAGGCTTACGACGAAGGCCAGCAAGGTCTCCGGGCGGGGCATGCTCATCTCGACCACAAGGCCCATGGCCACGATCCCAACCGGCACGATGCCGAGATCGGATCGTTCTGCCTGACGTTCGACGGGGCCCTGCACTGGGAGCACGTCGCGAACTGGCTCGATGCGCTGGTCATCGCGCACGGGCCCGATCTGTTGCGCGTGAAAGGCATTCTCGACATCGCGGGGCGCGATCGACCAATCGTGGTGCACGCGGTGCAGCGGCTGTTTCATCCGCCGTACGAACTGGACGCGTGGCCGGTCGGCCAGCGCGCTTCGCGGATCGTGTTCATCACTCGTAACCTCGGCCGCGCTTACGTGGCCGAGGTGCTGGCGACGGTGCAGTCGCGACGGGTGGGGTAGAGGGGTGCTACCCGCAGGTCGGGTCAAGCGAAGCGCGACCCAACATCCAAGGCACGCCCGGAAATGTCGGGTCACGGCCAGGGAAGGGCCTTGGCGACTTCGCCGAGCGCTTGGACCGATTCGCTACCCATGTCGGGGAATGCGAGGACGCGGCAGGGGCAGGATTCGAGGCCCTCGTAGCGCCATGGGAATGCGCCGATCAACGCGCGCTTGCCACAGACCAGTTCGATGTCGCCGCCGATGTTCTCTGCGTGAAGCAGCCCTTCCTGAAATGCCCAATTGTGGAACGGGAACATGTTGGCGCGCACCTTCCGCTTCGACAGCTTGTGCGCGTACTCGAAGGTACCGAAAAACTCCTCGGGGGACTTGCCCATAACCTTGGCGAAATCGTCGGCCAGGTCGGGACGCATCTTGCGGATCGACGTGTTCATCGGGTGATCGCAGGAGCCGGTATCCATGCCGAACCAACGCACCTTCTTCTTCAGGAAGTAGTGCATGGTGTCGATATTGGGGCCGGGGTGATAGCAAAAGTAGCGCACCAGATCCTGCTGTGGCTGGCCTTCATAGTGCTTGTGCCAGCCGGTGTGCAGAATGACGATGTCGCCTTCCTTGATCTCGAGTTTCGAGCGGGTCAGCGCGCGTTCGATGATCTCCGGCGTGATCACGGTCCAATCGGTGCAGTCTGGTGAGATATCCAGAACGAGGCCGTGGTTGAAGAGGTAGTCCATCGGCAGCGAGGCCATGTCGCCCTTGCGGCCGTCGGTTGCGTGCATGCCGCCGTCGAAGTGAGTGCCGACATGAAGCGCGGTCTCGATGCGCTGGGCGACGATCATGTGTGTCTGCAGCGTTTGAGCGTAGTACATCTTGTTGCCGGAATAGCCGACCCAGCCCGGTGTGTGCACGCTCATGGCGTGCGATAAATCAACGACCTTCATCCGCTTCCCTCTTCTGGCTCGCTGCCGCTGGCGCAATCGATTGCGCTTTAACTTGCGGAGCGCCGGGTGGTTTCGTCAAGCTGTCCCCTGACTTCGTGCGGCATCGCGTGCGTTGGATGCATGTCGGGGCAATCGCGACGTCAGTTCTCGACGGATAGTTGCGGGTAACTCTATGCTGAGGGGAGCGAAGGCTAAGGCGAGTAATGGAGCAAGAGCACACATGCAGATCGACGTGCCTGAGATCTTGGCCGAAGTGACGGCTCAATTCGAACGCTACGAGCGTGCGCTGATGGCGAACGACGTCGATGAACTGACCGCGCTGTTCGCCGACGATCATCGGACTATTCGGTACGGCGCTGGAGAGATCCTCCATGGCGCCAAGGAGATCCACGCGTTCCGCGCCGGGCGTTCGCCGGCAGGCTTGGCGCGAACTCTGTCGCGTACAGTGATCACGTCATACGGTCGCGACTTCGCAGTTGCCTCGACGTTGTTCCATCGGCCTTCGGTGCCAGGAAAGGTGGGGCGTCAAATGCAGACGTGGGCGCGGCTGCCGCAGGGCTGGCGGATCGTGGCGGCGCACGTCAGCATGATGGACGAAGTGGCTACGTAGGGCAGGTAAGCGCAACAGCGCGTAACCCGCCGGGTTGGTTTCACGAGCGATCGGCGGATTGCGCGATGCTGACGAAGCATCGCTTCCCCGCTCTACGACGTTACGCTCGCTTTTCCTCGGCGCGGGAGAGCCACTGATAGACCGTGTAGCTCCCGAGCCCGAGCATGATCATGGCGTTGATGAAGATCAGCAGCCATTTTGCCTGGGTGAACTGGCTTGCCTGATCCACGACTTTCACGCTGATCCAGGGAAAGCTTTCGATCACGCTGCGCAGCATGAAATTCTCGCCGATGTCGAGCAGAAACTGGACGACCGGGGGGACGAGCAGCGCTTTGCGGATCCAGGACGGCATTCCGATGGCGTAGTGCTTGTCGGCCTGAGTGGCGTAAAGAACGAACAGCACCATGAATGTCATAATGAACAGCGACAGCGCCAGATCGTGCATCGGCATGAAGGTGTGGGCGTAATAGTCGCGGCCTTCCGCGCCGAGGGCACGGAGGTGGTCGCGGACCATTTCGAAGGAGTAGCCGCGCCGGTAAGTGTCCAGAAGCAGCGGCTTGCCGTTGAAGTAGGTCTGCTCGCCGGCCATCGATCTCAGTTGTGGAATGGCGTCGAGACGAACCATCAGGAAGGCTGCTATGAGCAGAGCAAGAGCAAGAGCCAAGTCCCAGAATCTGATCCAGATGCCAAGCCCGTCCGATTTCGTGCTCTGCTCGCCGGCCATCACGACACTCCCTGCCTTCGGGTACTCGAAACTGCGTTCCAATCGGCTGCCGTTCGGGCAGTTCGGCTGGCTGCCTCCAGGCGGCAGATATGATGGGCTAACATGAACACGGCAGCGCAATAAACCAATTTTGTGAGACAAGGTTGCCGGCTCAGGCTGAGTGGGCGGATCAACTCGGGAGATACGATGCTTCGTGAGATCTACGTGCGCCCGGTCGGCCTCACGCCGGCGGCGCAAGGGGACCGGGCAGAGACCGTGCTCGGGGGGCTTCGGCTTGCGGGCGGGTGGCTCGATTTCATGGGCGTCGAGGTGATCGAGCGGAACGGCGCCCGGCTGGAACGGCGCCTCGCGGGGCTTTCCGATTTTCTCGAACGCGACTGGGGGCGGCGGACGCTCAATGCGGCCGACATGTTCGAGGCCTTGCGAGATGCGCGGCCGCGGATTGCCGGCATGACGCTCGACCGGCCGCGGATCATGGGTATCGTCAATGCAACGCCCGACAGTTTCTCCGACGGGGGCCAGCACGCCGGTGCGCAAGCGGCGATCGAGCATGCGTTCCGGCTCGAGGATGAAGGGGCCGACATCGTCGACATCGGGGGGGAGTCGACGCGGCCCGGCTCCGAGCCGGTGTCGATCAAGGAGGAAATCGGCCGGGTGATCCCTGTGATCGAAGGGCTCGCTGGCAAAACGCGCGCGCTGCTCTCGATCGATACGCGGCATGCGGAGGTCATGCGGCTGGCGGCAGCGGCCGGCGTGGACATCATCAACGACGTGGCAGCGCTGGGCAACAGTTCCGAGGCGCTGGAAGCGGCGGCGGAAACGGAGCTGCCTGTCATTCTGATGCACGCGCAGGGCGATCCGCGCACGATGCAGGACGATCCGACCTACGACGATGTCGTGACGGACGTGTTCGACTATCTCGAGGCACGGATCGAAGCGTGCGTGCGTGCGGGTATTCCTCGAACTCGCCTGATCGCGGATCCGGGCATCGGATTCGGCAAGACCGTGAAGCACAATCTCGAGTTGATGGCGGGGCTGTCGATCCTGCACGGTCTCGGTGTGCCGGTGCTGGTGGGGGCCTCGCGCAAGAGCTTCATCGGGAAGTTGACCGGTGTCAATGTTGCCGCAGAGCGCGTGATGGGATCGGTCGGAGCGGCGCTATCAGCGGTGGCGCAAGGTGCCCAGATCGTGCGCGTGCACGACGTCAAGGCGACGCGCGAAGCGCTGGTGGTGTGGGAAGCATGCAATCGCGGCGGGGCGGTGGACGAGGCGGAGTAAGTGGGGCGCGGCGCGATCAGTCGCAGGATGGCCGCGGATTGACCGCGAGGGGCTGGCGGGTAATCTCAAGGCGTGGAATGCCAATACCCGTGTTCGACAGGGTTGTTGCGGGGAAATGGGTTCGAGGAATTGGAGCTAGGATTGGGCCATGCTGACAACCGCCGACAATGAGCTTTTGTGCCGAACCGGTTCTGGCACGCCGATGGGCGAGTTGATGCGGCGCTACTGGGTGCCGTTTCTCTACGCGAGCGAATTGCCGGAGCCCGATTGCGCGCCGGTTCGCGTGAAGCTGTTCTCGGAGCGGCTGCTGGCGTTCCGTAATACGAAGGGCGAGATCGGCCTGATCGACGAGTTTTGCGCGCATCGCGGTGTGTCGCTGTGGTTCGGCCGTAACGAAGAGGGCGGGCTGCGCTGTCCCTATCACGGCTGGAAATTCGCGACCGACGGGGCGTGCATGGAGGTGCCTTCGGAGCCGGCGGAGAGCGGGTTCTGCGGCAAGGTCAAGCTCAAGTCCTACCCCTGCGTGGAGAAAGGTGGGGTGCTTTGGACCTACATGGGGCCGGCCGATAAGAAGCCGGCGTTTCCCGCGTTCGAGTGGCTCGATCTGCCGGCCAGCCATCGTTATCTCAAGAAGCGCCATCAGGAGAACAACTGGCTGCAGGCGCTCGAAGGCGGCATTGATTCCAGCCATGTTTCCTGGCTGCATTCAGGTGAGCTCAAAAGCGACCCGCTGCACGTTTCGAAGGGGGCCGGCTTCCAGCAGGACCGTACGCCGAAGTTCGAGGTGGTGGAAAGTGCAGGCGGATTGCTGATCGGCGTTCGCCGCAATGCGGACGAGGGCCAATATTATTGGCGGATCACGCAGTTCATCATGCCCTGGTACACGATGATTCCGCCCTATGGTGACAATGCGCTCAATGGGCATGCGTGGGTGCCGATCGACGATCATAACGTGATCGTGTGGTCGTTCACCTATCATCCGGCGCGGCCACTCAGCGAGCACGAACTGGCGACGATGAACAAGGGCGGCGGCATGCATGTCGAGTTGATTCCGGGGACGTTCCGCCCGGTGGTCAATAAGGACAACGACTATATGATCGACCGGCAGGCGCAGAAGGAAGGGCGCTACTTCTCTGGCGTCGCGGGGATCGCCATGCAGGACGAGTCGCTGCAGGAGAGCATGGGGCCGATCATCGACCGCACGAAGGAGAACCTCGTCTCGACCGACAATGCGATCATCATGGCGCGGGCGATCCTGAAGCGGTCGGCGGTGGCGTTGCGCGACAAGGGGACAGCGCCACGCGGGCTGTCGGCGGAGACGCATCGGGTGCGCTCAGCCTCCTTCGTGCTGCCGCCCGGCGTGCCGTTCGCGACGGCGCGGGCCGACGATCTGAAAGTGCGCGAAGGCGTGGCGCACACGGGGGTTTGACGAGCGAGGCCAGCTATTCCTTGCCTGCCGGTGGTGCTAAACTGCGTTTATTGCAAAACACAGAGCTGTCCGAGCTATTGGCAAGGTAGATTCTCGTGCCGGTCGATTTCAAGTTTCGCGCCTTCCTCTCCTACAGCCACGCCGACAGTTCGACGGCGAAGTGGCTGCATGGGAGATTGGAAGGTTTCAGTATCGACAAGGAACTCGTCGGCCGCCCGATGGCCACGGGGGCAATTCCAAAATCGTTGCGGCCGGTGTTTCGAGACCGCCACGATTTCGATGCGGGCAGCAGCCTTACGGAGCAGACGCTCGTTGCGTTGAGCGCGTCCGCCGCGCTGGTCGTGCTGTGCTCACCAGCGTCGGCGAAAAGCCATGCCGTGAACGAGGAAGTGCGCCTGTTCAAGTGGCGCCATCCTGAGAGGCCGGTGATTCCGGTGATCCTCGACGGGAAGCCGGGCGATGCCTTGCTGGAATGCTTTCCGGCGGCGCTGAGGTTCGAAGTCGAGTCGGACGGGGCGCTGTCGGACAGGCCGGTCACGCTGCTTGCAGCAGATGTTCGCGAAAGCGGAGACGGGCGCGAGTTGGCGGTTTCGAAAGTCGTCGCGCGGCTCCTCGGGCTTCCGCCCGACGATGTCTACCGTCGAGCCGAACGTGAGCGGCAGCGCAAAGGCCGCATTCGCAACGGCGTGATCGCGGTGCTCGCAATGCTCCTGGTCGCAGCATCGGGTAGCGCTGTTTATGCGTGGCATCTGCTGAAGACCAACGAGGCGTTCCTCGGGGCGATGCTCGACCGTGCTACGGACATCGTCAACACGGCCGTCGCACAGGCGGAAAAATACAACGTGCCGCGTTCGGCCACGCTCGAGCTTCTGCATCGTGCCGAGGGGCTGTTCGACGACATGGCTAGACTCGGACGGCCGACACCCGCGTTGCAGCGGCAGAAGGCACACATGCTGATCGAGTTCGGGCGCAACTACAGAATTCTGGGCGATACTTCGAAGGAGCGCGAGCGGATCGAAGAGGCGCGCCGCATCTCGAGCGCCTTGGCTGCAGATGGCGATCTGGACGACTTGCGCAGTCTGTCGGTCGCTTTGACGGAGCTGGGGAAAGTCCAAGAAGCACAAGGCGACATTCCTGCTGCCCTCGCCAGCAGCAAGTCGGCCCTCGAAATATCGAAGCGCCTCGTCGAAGCCGACCCAGAGCATTTGGAATGGCAGCGCGATTTTACCATCTCTCAGAATAGAATGGGCAGCATTCTGTATGCGCAAGGCGATATGGCCGGAGCGCTCGAGCAGTACCGGGCCGCACTCGAAATCAGGGAGGGTCTCGCGAAAACCGATCCGGGGGCCACCGCCAAGGAAGTTGACGTTTCCGTGTCGTACGAACTGGTAGGAGATGTGCTGCTCAATCAAGGCAAGCTGGACGCGGCACTCGAAAGTTTCAGGGCGGCATTGTCCATCAAGGAGCGACTTGCAAAGCTTGACGGCAAGAATAGTGCTCTGTCGAGGAATTTGTCGGTCGGCTACAACAAGGTCGGAGACGTCCTGTTCGATCAGGGCAAAATCGACGCCGCCCTGGAAAACTTCCAGTCCAGTTTTCGCATCGTCGAGCGGTTGGTAAAGAGCGATGAAGGGAACACGGGCTGGCAAGGCGATCTTGCCGTCGCCCTCGAGTACATCGGCTCCGCTCATGCCGAGAAGAACGAGTTGCAGCGGGCCCTCGAGAGCTACAACGCATGTCTCGCAATCCGGCTTAAGCTTGCCAAAATCGATCCGAAAAATCTCGCTTGGCAGCGCGCTCTGGCCGTCGCGGAAGAGAAGGTCGGCGATGTCTTGCGGCGTCAGGACGACCTAGCCGGCGCCTTGGCGCACTACACTTCTGCATTCGAGACGATCAGCCGGATTGCCAAAGCCGATCCGGCAAACGCCGTATGGCAACGCGATCTGTCGGTCGCACATGGAAAGGTCGGGCGGGTGCTGCTGATGCAGGGCGATACCCAAGGTGCACTTGAACAATTCAAGTCGGCGCTCGCCATTTCCGAACGCCAGAACAAGGCAGATCCCGCGCTGGCGCAATGGCAGTCCGATGTGGCGGCCAACTACGGGATGTTGGGGCGCATTCAAGTCAAGCTCGACAACAAGCAGGAAGCTCTCCGGCTGTTCAAGCTCGGACGCGACATGGTTGCTCCCATCGCCAAACGTTCGGGCAATCAGCAATGGCTTGGCTTCCTGAAGAGCTTCGATAACGACATCGAAGATCTGGAGCCGGGGTGGGACATCGTGCTGGCGACTCGGGCCATCGAGGAGAATGCCAGGGATCCCGAGGCGCATGTCGCTCGCGCCAAGCTTCACGCGTCGAAGCAAGACTTCGACAAGGCGATCGCGGACTACAACAAGGCGATCGAATTGGGCCCACGCAATGCCGTCTGGTTGGGGGAGCGGGCCAAGTCATACACTGCTCGCGCCAACGTCGCCGGCTCTCTCGCCGATCTCGACCAAGCGATCGCAGACTATACGGAGGCACTCGCGCTGGAACCTATGTCCGCCAGCAGCTTCTTTGGCCGTGCAGACAGTTACAGCCTCAAGGGTGAGGCTGAACTTTCGATCGTCGACCTGCTGAAGGCGACGGAGTTGGCGCCGGACAACCGCGACTATGTGAGGGCTCTCGGTGTCGCGAGGTTCGGTACGGGCGACTTCAAGGGCGCTGCGAGGGACTTGGCGCGGGCTTTCGAAATTAGAAAGGACCGCTACAGCTTGCTCTACCTCTATCTGGCATCGAGGAGATCAGGGGAGGATGCTGAACGGGAGTTCGAAGCCAAGGCGGCGGTCCTCAAAGACACCATATGGCCACATGCGGTCATCGAATTCTTCTTGGGCAAGCGTTCGAGCGCGGCCGTGCTCGAGGCAGCGGAGGACGACGATGAGCGATGTGAGGCGCACTTCTATTTCGGTCAGTGGCACATCATCAAAGGCGATGTGGCCCCGGCGCGAACCGAACTTCAGATCGCCGCGGACACCTGCCCGAAAGATTTCCTGGAGTACAAATCTGCGGTCGCAGAGCTGGCGAGACTGAAGCCGTGACGGTGCGACGGGGTGACGGGGAAGCTCGGCCTAAGCAGACTCTATGAACTTGACCAACGAATCTCGAATGTGATTCTGTCTTCGCACTGATTCGCGGGGGCGGGACATGGCGGGCAAATCTCCGGTGAAGGCGAGTGACGTGCAGATTGCGGCGCTCGAAGCGTTAGGGCGGTCGCAT
>CANJPN010000046.1 GCA_947475855.1 Bradyrhizobiaceae bacterium | reverse complement strand
TCCGCGCCGCGTCATCGCGATCCTGCCGCCGACGCGGCTCCCTCCGATGTCGAGGCCGCGCGCCGAGAACGTCGTCGCGTCCGCCTTTCGCTCGATGTCGACGATACCGTTTATGCTGTTCCCAGCGCCAGGCAGGCGCCGCGAAGCACCCGCGAGAACGAGCAGCTCGCCCGCTGCGGGAGTTGCGATCTGGATCGCGCCGTTGAGCTCGAGATTGCCGTCGCCGGCCAGCGCAGCAGTTCCGCTGTATTCCGCGCTCACGAGGTTGCTTCCGCTGCCAGCCTCGATCCGCGTGGTTGCAATGATCGAACGAACATTGCCGCCGGCCGCGCGCACCCTGAGCGTGACGTTGTCTGGGATTGCAAGGGGCGCCGCCTCGCTGGAAGTTTGCCCTGCGAGCAGGCGCAGCGGTCGTGCCGCCTCGGAGCCGTCGATGTCCAGAGACAGATTGAATGGTGCCTCCTGCCACTGGGCAAGGCCACCGTCGAGCTTGAGGGAGGCGACCGCCCGCGATCCGTTGATCGTGCCGTTTGCACGAAGCGTCACGAGTTCGGGTTGGGCACCGCCCAGGCCGATCGTGAAGCCGAGATCGGTCCGCCCGGCATCTTCCAGCAACGGCCGCGCAGCGTTGCGCGCACCACCGGGCAGCGCATTGAGCAATGATTTCAGTGCCTCGCGGCTGCTTGCCGATGTCCATCCGCGAAGGTTGCCGGCCGGCTTTGTCTGCAGTCCCGTAAGCTCACCCTGCAGCTCGATCCGCGCGCCCGAGGGGCCTGTCGCAGCGGCGTGGGTAAGCGTCAGAATGTTGCCTCTCACGGTGAGATCGGCATCAACGTCGCGCAACGTGGTCTGGCCGTCGGACAATTCCTGCGCCTTGAGGTTGAGGCGTAGGCTTCCCACCGATCGCTCAATGGCTGCTGCCCGCTCGGCGATGCGTACCAGCGGCACCGAGCCTGTTTCGGCTAACTTCGATGCGGGACTGGCCGAAGCCGCACCAGCAGTCACTGGCGATATGAAATCGAGACTGCCCGGCGCAATCGGCGCGATATCGATCTTCTGCCCTTCCGCGTTGATGTCGAGTTTGGGGGCCGTTCCCCAGCGCCAGTCGGCCGACGCCAGAATCTGGCTCCCCCCGATCTCGATCATGGCATTCGAAAGGGCGACCCCGTCCGGCTCGAGACGTAGGCGCGACGAAATCGAGAACGGCGCGTCGGGACGGACTTTCGTCTCTTTGTCCGCTGATGCTGCCAAGATGCCGTCCGCGCCCACCCACGCCGCGAAGCGCTGGTAGCCCGTGCCGCGCAGCACCACTTCCCCTTCGAACGTATCCGATACCGGAACGCCCTGCGCGTCTGTGGCGGGCGGCGAAGCGCCTTTCGGTGCCGCCGAGCCGAGCGTCCCGCGCAATTCACCTCGCGCGCCGCCAGGAAGTGCTGCCCGGAACTCGCCGATGCTGGTCAATCCGCCGGCTCGTGCGAGCGCGAGCTTGACACCGCTGAGTGCGTCGCCGCCGAGGTTGACTTGATCCACGTCGAACGTGACCAGCGAAGTACCGTCGCGCGGCAGCAACAGGCTCGCCTGCCCGATGATCCGACGCACCGTGTCCATGGGTGAAGCTTTGCGTCCCGCCTCGGGCCCGCCAATCTGGTCCAGGTCGAGCCACCGCGATGAGAGGCGCGTTTCGACTCGCAGACCGCTGCGCCAGTTCGCGACCATATCGCCACTGACGAGCTGCGGTTTGCCGTCCTGCTCGAACGCGAAGGCAAGCTCCGTGAGCTTCGCGCTCTCCAGATTGCTGTCTATGGTGGCCGTGAGATCGATCGTTTCCGCCCCCCGTTGGGGACGGGCCCTGGCATCTCGCGGCATCAGTCCGCCGAATACCGTGGCGAGAGGCAGCTTGGCGGTCAGCGTTCCGGTATTGTGAGCGCGTGGCGACAACTCGGACAGCAAGCCGTCGATGGCATAGGCGTTGCCGTTGTCTGGCGAGCGGACGCTGGCTTTGTAGCGCAGCTTTCCGTCGGCTTCGCGCTGTGATGTGCCGATCCGCAACTCACGGCGCGAACCATGCCAATCGACCATCCCGCGAAACCGGTAGGGCCCGTCCAGGGAAGAAGCCGCCAGTTCGCCGTCGATCCCCGAAAGCGCCAGGGGCTCTGCCACACCCGGCGTTCTGAGCGAGACGATGCCGTCGCGAATACGAACCTGCTGCAGGATGACGTCGCTCGGCATGAACGGCAGCGCGCCCGGCGCGATCTTGATGGCCTGCCAGTTGCCGCGCCCGTCCTGGTCGACGGCCAACCGCAGCACCGGCCGGTCGAGCTCGATCTCGCTTGCTTCGATTGCGCCTTTGAGCAGAGGTGTCGGCGATAGCCACAGCGTGAACGCCTCGGTGCGGAAGAACGGCTCGCCCAGCGCTGCGCCGGCATCGGAAATGCGAACCTTTTCGAAACGCACATAGGGCGATGGCAACAGCCGCAAGTTGACCTTGCCGCCGACGCGAACGTCGCGGCCCAGGACGCGCGTGGCTTCCTCCTCGAAGACGCCGCGATAGGCGTTCCAATCGATCACATAGGGTGCGGCAAACAGCAGAGCCAGCACCGCGACCAGCAGCCCGCCGATCCACAGGAGCAGACTGTTCATGCCTTGCCACTCCATACACCGGGGCTACCGCCGGTATCGACGCCGGCCACCGGAAGAATTTGCCGAGCGAGCCACAACGTCGGCAAAATGCCTTGTGAAACAACTCGATTTCCGTACACGGCAACGCAACCTAGCGGTATATGCCGGAAGAGCCGGCGCGAATTGGGTGTCACGCGGGCGGCCTCCTCTTGTCGCAGTGCTCCGGAACTACGATCACTGTATGGCACAACCGTGCGCGAATTGGGATGCCCCACCACTTAATTCCCCAGCCGGAATAAGGCCGCAGCAATCCTGTGCACGACTCTCGCCAACGCGCCACAACAACTTCCTCCGTGCTAAAAGTGCCCGATATAAGTCATGAATCAATGGCTTTGTTCGTCGGAGCGAAGGTGCGACCAATCACGGTCGTCGAGTATGTCGCAGAAGCCGCGAGCGCAAGCTCGATCCGGCTGCGGCCCGACTGTTTTCCGTAAGTTCCCGTAAGAGAGAGCTGGCATCATGGCCCAGACGAAACGCAACCCGCTCTCCGACGCTGCCGAGCATATCGGCGACGATCCCTGGGGAGCACCGGTATCAGTTCCGCCGGCCCCCCTGGCCAATTCGGGATCCGTTCAATCAAGAGCCGTGACGCCCGCGCCTCAGCCGATATCGGGTTCCATCTCTCAGCGTGCCCGCGCCAGTGCCGTTCGCGCTGTGCCGTATCTCGAAGGGCTGAACCCGGAGCAGCGCCAGGCGGTCGAGACGCTCGACGGCCCTTTGCTTGTTCTGGCCGGCGCTGGAACCGGCAAGACGCGCGTCCTCACCACCCGTATCGCCCACATCCTCGCCACCGGCCGCGCCCGCGGCAGCCAGATCCTCGCCGTGACCTTCACCAACAAGGCCGCGCGCGAGATGAAGGAGCGCATCGGCAAGCTCGTCGGCGGCGAGATCGAGGGCATGCCGTGGCTCGGCACGTTCCACTCGATCGGCGTCAAGATCCTGCGCCGTCACGCTGAAATCGCGGGCCTCAAGTCCGGCTTCACCATCCTCGACATGGACGACCAGCTTCGCCTGATCAAGCAGGTGATCGAAGTTGCCGGCATCGACAAGGATCGCTGGCCCGCACGCCAGATGGCGAGCCTCATCGATGGCTGGAAGAACCGCGGCCAGACGCCGGACATGGTGCCGCCGGGCGAGTCGTTCGCCTACGCCAACGGCAAGGGCGCGCAGATCTATGCCGAGTACCAGAAGCGCCTGAAGGAACTGAACGCCTGCGATTTCGGCGATCTACTGTTGGAATGTGTGCGCCTTTTCCGCGAGCGCCCCGACGTGCTGGCCGACTACCGCTCGCGCTTTCGCTACATGCTGGTCGACGAGTACCAGGACACCAATACCGTTCAGTATCAGTGGCTTAAGTTGTTGGCGCTCGGCTCGGAAAATGGTAGCCCGGAACCAGTTTCGAGCGTCGCTCCGCCCTCGTCCTTTGCCGAGGACATGCCTCAATTCGCTGGTCCGGGCGAAACGACCTCGACTTGGGTTTCCGAGGACGAGATTTTGGGCGCTTATGTCGACGAGCAATTGTCCCCGGTTGGCTTCCCCCAAGGCGGAGCGGGGACGATCGGTTATGCAGGTGCCAAGGCATCCCCCAACATCTGCTGCGTCGGCGACGACGACCAGTCGATCTACGGCTGGCGCGGTGCCGAGGTGGAAAACATTCTTCGCTTCGACAAGGACTTCCCAGGTGCGACCACCATCCGCCTCGAACGCAACTACCGTTCGACCGGACATATCCTCGCCGCTGCGTCTCATATCATCGCCAAGAACCAGGGGCGCCTCGGAAAGACGCTGTTCACAGACGGCGCAAAGGGCGAAAAGGTCGTCGTAACCGGCGTTTGGGACGACACCGAGGAAGCTCGCGTCGTCGGTGAGGACATCGAGAAGTTCTCCAAGGCCGGTCACAAACTCAATCAAATGGCCGTGCTGGTGCGCGCATCATTCCAGATGCGCGCTTTCGAGGACCGCTTCATTACGCTTGGTATGCCCTACCGCGTCATCGGCGGTCCGCGGTTCTACGAGCGCGCTGAAATCAAGGACGCGATCGCCTATCTCGAAGTCGTCCACAATCCCACGCACGACCTGAAGTTCGAGCGCATCATCAACGTCCCTAAACGGGGCATAGGCGACACCACGGTCAACCGCATCATCGCGATGTCGCGCGAACGTGGCATTCCCCTGGCGATCGCCGCCACCGACATGGTGCAGGCCGAAGAGCTGACGCCGAAGACGCGCAAGTCGCTGAGCGATCTGCTCCGCTCGATCGAGCGCTGGCGTAGCAACGTCGGGTCGATGAAGCACACCGATCTGGCCGAGCTGATCCTCGACGAGTCCGGCTATACGGCCATGCTTCAGGCCGACAAGAGCCCACAGGCCCACTCGCGGCTCGAGAACCTGAAGGAGCTCGTGCGCTTCATGCACGACTTCGACACGCTCGAAGGCTTCCTGGAGCACGTTTCGCTCGTCATGGACGCCGACAAAGCCAACGACGGCGACCGCGTTACCCTGATGACGCTGCACGCCGCCAAGGGCCTCGAGTTCGACACGGTGTTTCTCCCCGGTTGGGAGGAAGGGCTGTTTCCCCATCAGCGCAGCCTCGACGAGAGCGGCATCAAGGGCCTCGAAGAGGAGCGCCGTCTCGCTTACGTCGGCATCACCCGCGCCAGGAAACGCGCCTTCATATCGTTTACCGAGAACCGCCGCACGCGCGGGCTTTTCCAGGCCGCCACGCCCTCGCGATTCGTGGACGAACTGCCGGAGGCGGATGTCGACGTCGTCGAAGCCAAGGGACCGTTCAGCGGCGCCTACAAGGGTTTCGCGGGCGGCGGCAGCGGCGGCTATGGCCAAAGCCGCTTCGACACGCCGAAGTTCGAGGCGACCTATCAGACCCCCGGCTGGCAACGCGCCCAAACTCAGACGCAGAACGCAGCGCCGAAGAGCAGCAGCTACAGTGGCGGTGGCTACAGCTCAACGCCGCAGAAGAAGTGGCCCGATAAGTCGCATGCCAAGCCGCAAGCCAAGCCGCAAGCCAAGTCGCCCGCGCGCGGCCCCATGCTGATCGAAGGCCAGGTCGTGGCTTCCTCCACGCGCCAGGTCTCCGAATTCAAGCTCGGCGACCGCGTCTTCCATGAAAAGTTCGGCTACGGTCTCGTCTCCCAGGTCGACGGCAACAAGATCACCGTCGACTTCGAAAAAGCCGGCCAGAAGAAGCTGATCGACAGCTTCCTGGATAAGGCTTGAACTGCAAAAGATGACCGTCATCCTCGGGCTTGTCCCGAGGACCCATTGTGCAGCAAACTCCGTCCTCAGAAGGCGGAGCACTGACATGTACGATGAGTGCACGTACTTCGTCTATATCTTGGCGAGCCGAACATATGGCACCCTGTATATCGGCGTGACCAACGATCTGTACCGGCGTTTGGTGGAACATCGCGAAGGCGGCGGCGCATTCACGAAGAATTACAAGGTCGACAAGCTGATGTGGTTCGAACCGCACAGCGATATCGAGCAGGCTATTCAGCGGGAGAAATCGTTGAAGCGCTGGCCGAGGGCGTGGAAGATCAATCTTATCGAGCAAACTAATCCTAAATGGCAGGACCTGTTTCCCGCGTTTCAAAAGTACGAGCCGCGCCCACCCGGACTTGGAATAAAGTGCGAAATGGGTCCTGGGCACGCGCCATCGGCTATCGCCTCCGGCGTGGCCCAGGATGACAGTGGTGGTGATAGTTCGAGCGGTGACGCTGTAAAGTGAATCGTCTGAAGACCGGCAGACGCTGCTCCTCATTTCCTCCACGAATACCACCCTATCCCCCCGCCGCTTTACACCGACCCACCCCGTTGCTAGCGTTCCCCCGCCTTCGAAGCGCGGCGCGACACTCGCACGCCCTGGCGCTCGTTAGGTGCCCCCCATCAGGTGTGCGGCATGAGAACGAGCGGGGCCGCGTCGCAGCCGCTGCCGGGCAACCGGCGCGAACCGCGATACGGCCTCGAACTAGTGGAGACGGACCCATGGAAGTGCTCGGCAAGCCGCTCGTTCGCAAGGAGGACGCGGCCCTGCTTTCCGGTCGCGGCAGGTACGCCGACGACATCGCCGAGCCCAAGCGCACGCTGCAGGCGCACGTGATCCGCTCACCGCACGCTCATGCCATGATCGGCAGGATCGACGCGCGCGCGGCACTGGAAATTCCCGGCGTCGTCGCCGTCATCACCGGCGAGGACATCGCCAAGATCTCCGACCCGTTCCTCGTCGCCGTGAAGGCCGACGTACCCCAATGGTCCCTCGCCGTCGAGCGCGTGCGCTACGTCGGTGAACCCGTCGCACTCGTGCTCGCCGAGACGCGCTATATCGCCGAGGACGCGGGCGAAGCCGTCGAGATCGAATACCAGCAGCTTCCTGCGATCATCGATCTGCGCGCCGCCCGCGAGAAGACATCGGCTCTCGTGCACGAAAGCGCCAAGTCGAACGAGGTACACACCCGCGCATTCACCTACGGCGATCCCGACGCGGCATTCAAAGCCGCGCACAAGATCGTCAAGATGACGAGCGAGTTTCCGCGCCAGTCTTTCATGCCGATGGAGTGCTTCGTCGTCGTCTCGGAGTACCGTCCGGCCGACGACAGCTACGAGGTAATGGCGAACTTCCAGGGCCCGTTCTCGACACAGCCCGTGATGGCGCGTGCCTGCCGCGTGCCCGGCACCCGCTTCCGCATCAAGACACCCGCCGATAGCGGCGGCAGCTTCGGCATCAAGTTGAGCGTCTTCCCGTTCATGGTGCTGTGCGGCCTCGCCTCCAAGATCGTCGGCCGGCCGGTGAAGTGGGTCGAGGACCGGCTGGAGCACCTCGTCGCCGCGAGCTCCGGCCCCAACCGCATCACCGAGGTCGAAGCCGCCGTCGACAAGGATGGCCGCATCACCGCGCTCAAACTCGACCAGATCGAGGACTACGGCGCATTTCTCCGTGCACCGATGCCGGGCCCGCTCTACCGCATGCACGGCGCGCTAACCGGCGCGTATGCGATCCAGAACCTGAGTGTCGTCAGCCGCGTGGTGATGACCAACAAGATGCCGTCCGCCCTGATCCGTGGCTTCGGCGGCCCGCAGATGTACCTCACGCTCGAGCGCCTCGTGCAGATGATCGCGCGGGAAATGGGCCTCGATCACCTCGAAGTCATCAAGCGCAACCTGATTCCCGCGGGCTCGTTCCCCTATAAGACGGCGGCGGGTTCGCTGTTCGATTCCGGCGACTACCCGCGCTGCGTCGAACTCGCCACCGGCGGCGGCCGGCTCGAAGCGCTGATGAAGCGGCGCGACGACGCTCGCAAGTCCGGCAAATATTACGGCATTGGCTTTGCCGCCGTCGTCGAGCCGGCGATGTCGAACATGGGCTACCTCTCGACCCTGCTGTCGCCGGAAGCCCGCGAGAAGGCGGGCCCGAAGAATGGCGCGGTCTCGCTCGCCAGCGTCCGCGTCGATGCGCTGGGCGCGGTGTCCGTCACGGCCGATTGCGTCGTTTGCGGGCAGGGCCACGAGACCGTTCTGGCACAGATCGTCGCCGAGCAGTTGGGCCTCCGCATTGAGGACATCACGGTCAATCTCGAACTCGACACCGCCAACTCCGATTGGTCGATCGCGGCGGGCACATATTCTTGCCGTTTCACGCCGGGCACGGCGGTCGCCGCCCACATCGCCGCGCAGCGCATTCGCGACAAGCTCTCGCGGATCGCAGCCAAGCAGCTCAATGTTCTGCATACCGACATCGAGTTCGTGAAGGGCAAGATCCGCTCGAAGTCGAACCCGGATAACGCTATGGCATTCGGCCGCGTCGCAGGCACGGCGCACTGGTCGCCGATCATGCTGCCCGATGGCATGGACCCCGCGCTGCGCGAGACGGCCGTGTGGGCACCGCCTGAACTCACCCCGCCGTCGCACGACGACCGGATCAACACGTCGCTCACCTACGGCTTCGTGTTCGACATGTGCGGCGTCGAGATCGATCCCGTGACGTGCGAGGTGAAGGTCGAGAAGTACGTCTCGATGCACGACGCCGGCCGCCTGCTCAATCCGCTGATCGCGGAAGGCCAGATCCGTGGCGCGTTCGTGCAGGGCCTGGCGACCGCCCTCTATGAGGAGTTCGTCTACGACGACGGCGGCTCGTTCCTCACCGGTACGTTCGCCGATTATGTCGTGCCGACCGCAACCGAGCTACCCGAACTCGAGCTGATGCACATCGAAAGCCCCTCGCCGTTCACCCCGCTGGGCGCCAAGGGCCTCGCCGAAGGCAACTGCATGTCCACGCCCGCCTGCATCGCCAATGCGATAGCTGACGCGCTGGGCGTCGAGAACGTGCAGCTTCCCGCAACGCCCGCGCGCATCAACGCGATGATATCGGGCGAGGAGCCCGCACGGCCCGCCCACGTCGCGCCGCGCCAGGGCATTGCGTCAGCCGGCACTGGTGGCGCCAAGCAGAAGGATGCACGCCAGATCAAGGGCTCTGGTTCCGTGCAGGTCTCAGCGTCACCTGAAAAGGTGTGGGAAGCCCTGCTCGATCCGGAGAACCTCAAGTCGGTGATCCCAGGCTGTCACGCGCTGGAGGTCGTCGGCCCGAACGATTATCGCGCTGAAGTCTCGCTCGGCGTTGGCATCATTCGCGGCCGCTTCAAGGCGCAGGTGAAACTAACCGATCTGAAGCCCAACCAGTCCGGCCGCCTCGGCGGCTCCATTTCAGGCCCGCTCGGCAACTCGTCCGGCACGGGGCTGCTGAAGCTCGTGCCCGACGGTGGCGGCACGCGCATCGACTACGACTACGAAGTGGCGGTGTTCGGCAAGGCGGCAGCAGTCGGGGGCCGCATGATCGAAGGCGCCGCCCAGATCGTCATTAGTCAGTTCTTTGCAGCCTTCGGCCGCAAGCTTGGTGGCGCGCCCGAGAAGAAGAGCCTCGCCAAACGCCTCGGCTCCCTCTGGGGCGGTAAGGGCACGACGAAATGAACGCCACTCGTCCGTCATCCCGGCGAAGGCCGGGACCCAGTTCACATCGACAAACGGCTTCTGTCTTCGGTGGATGCACATGAATGTAATTGGCAAACGTCTCTCGCGAAGCGAGGAGCCCTGGGTCCCGGCCTGCGCCGGGATGACGCGAAATATCGATCGCGCGAACCGAGTATCGAAGGGCACCCCCACATGAAACCCCGCGCATTCGATTACGTCCGCCCGGACACGGTGGCCGAGGCCGTCGACATCCTCGCCGAATATGGCGACGACGCCCGCATCATGGCGGGTGGCCAGTCGCTGATGGCGATCCTCAACTTGCGGATGGCCGAGCCCAAGGTGATCGTCGATATCGGCGGCCACACTGCATTCAAGGGCATCAAGGTCGCGAACGGCTTCCTCGAGGTCGGCGCATCAGTGACGCAGAACGAGCTGATGAACTGGCCCGACCTCGCGAAAACGTCGCCCCTGCTCGCGAAAGCCCTGCCGTGGGTCGGCCACTTCCAGACGCGCAACCGCGGTACGGTGTGCGGCTCGCTCTCTCACGCCGATCCGTCGTCCGAGATTCCGTTGTCGCTCGCAACGCTCGGCGGCGAGGTCGTGCTGCGGTCCAAACGCGGGGAGCGCGTCGTGGCAGCCGAAGAGTTCCAGACCGGGATGCTTTCCACCTCGCGCGAACCCGACGAGATGATGGTGGCAGCCCGCTTCCCCATCGCCGCCAACCTGAAACGCGCCGCGTTCCGAGAGGTTGCTCGCCGCCACGGCGACTTCGCGATCCTCGCGCTCGCGGCCGTCGCTGAAACCGACACCAGTGTCCGCCTCGGCATCGGCGGTCTCGCCGACCGCCCGGTCGCCACACGCATCGACGCATCGAGCAAGAGCGCCATCGCCGATGCGCTGGGCACGCTCGCTTGGGAGCTCGAGGGCTCCGACGACATTCATGCCACCGCGCGCTATCGCCGTGATCTGCTGCGCCGGATGGGACCCATCGTGATCGAGGAGGCAATTTCATGCGCCGCGTAGCCAAAGACACCAAGGCCCGCGTGACGCTCACGCTGAACGGTAAAAAGACCACCGGCGAAGCGGAATCCCGCACGCTTCTGACGGACTTCCTGCGCCACGAAATCGGCATGACCGGAACGCACGTCGGCTGCGAGCACGGCGTCTGCGGCTGCTGCACGGTGCTGATCGATGGCGTCGCCGCGCGCGCCTGCCTGACGCTCGCGCAGGCAGCCGACGGCCGCTCGGTTGAAACCGTCGAAAGCCTCACGGGGCTGGACGGCAAGCTCAACCCGCTGCAGGAGGCGCTGCGCGATCATCACGCCCTGCAGTGCGGATTCTGCACGCCGGGTATTTTGATGTCGTTCACCGACTTTCTGAAGCGCGTGCCCGATCCCACCGTTGAGCAGGTGAAGGACGTACTCGGGGGCCACATCTGCCGCTGCACCGGCTATCAGGGCCTCATCGACGCCATGATGGACGGCGCCAAGCGGCTCCGCTCGTAGGTCGGGTTAGCAGTGCGTAGCGCTGCGTAACCCGACGTCTTTCTGGCCGGGACTGGTCGGGACATTCGCGTCGGGACTGGCGCCCGCGTGCCCGATCCGGCATAAGCCTGTCCGGTCCCTGGCCTCCTCGGCCAGCCAACCCAACGGATACGCCACGCCACCCGGGAGGCCCCATGCGCCTGTGCTCCGCCCTCATCGCCGCGACCACGCTTGCGGCGGCGACACCGCTGCCCGCTCTCGCACAGGATGCCTACCCCTCCCGCCCCGTGACGATGATCGTGCCGTTCGCGCCGGGCGGCAGCTCCGATGTCATCGCCCGCATCGTCGGCGAAGAACTGAGCCGCGCGCTCGGCCAGCGGATCGTACACGAGAACGTCGCTGGCGCCGGTGGCACGCTCGGTCTCGCCCGCGTCGCGGCGGCCACGCCCGATGGATACACGATCGTGCAGGGCAACGCCGGCACCAACGCGTCGAGCTACGCGCTTTACCCGGATCTGAAATTCAAGCCTTCGGCGTTCACACCCGTCGCGATGGTCGCCAAGACCACCTCGCTGATCGCGCTGCGCAAGGATTTTCCCGCGAAGACCGTCGCGGAGTTCCTCGACTACGCCAAGAAGAACCCGAATGCCGTTCGCCTCGGCCATGCCGGCGTCGGCTCCAACAACTACATCATCTGCCGCAGTTTCCTGGGCGCGGCCGGCAGTATCGAGGTGACGCTGGTCAGCTATCGCGGCGGCGGCCCTGCGCTGAACGACGCGATCGGCGGCCATATCGACGGCGTTTGCGATAGCGCGAGTTCTGCAGCACCTTCGATCCAGGGCGGTCAGGTGAAGGGCCTCGTCCTCGCCTCCGACAAGCGCCTGCCGAGCCTTCCCGATGTGCCGACCGCCGCCGAAGCCGGCGTGCCCGAGTTTCAGCCCGGCGGCTGGAACGCGATCTTCGCGCCGGCCGGTACGCCGAAGGAGATCGTCGCGGCGCTCAACAAAGCCGTTCGCAAGGCGCTGACCGGCGAGCTGATCGCCAGCCGCTATCCCGACCTCGGCGTCTTCGTGCCGTCCGACAAGGAACTGGCGCCGGAATTCCTTCAGAGCCACGTCGACATCGAGATCGAGAAGCACCGCAAGCTGCTCGCTGTGAAGTGACTACCTGGGCCACTTGTACAACGCGACCCAATTCGTTTCCCGTCATGGCCGCGAAGGCGGCCATCCACGGCTCGCCAGTTAAGCTTGCATGGATTGACCTACGATAGAAATAGGGTACCCAACGAGGTGGCGTAGATGGCCGCCTTCGCGGCCATGACGATAGTATTCGTGTTTCTTCCGGCTGCGCACAATGTCTGCCGCCGAGGCTCGAAAAGTGAGGCAATCGCATGGTCACGTTCCGCGCTCATAAGATTCCGACGCCGGATGCGCGTCCCTATATCTGCGTGGAAGGACCCGACGGAAACCTGTGGTTCTGCGAAAGCGGTGCATCGAAGATCGGCCGGCTGAACCTCGCCGACGACAGCTTCGACGAGTTCGCATTGCCCACCGCGAACGCCATGCCGATCGGCATCATTCCCGGTTCGGACGGTGCATTGTGGTTCGCCGAGAAGGCCGCCAACCAGATCGGTCGCATCACGCTGAAGGGCGACGTCACCGAGTTCCCGCTGCCGACACCGAAGTCCGGCCCTGATGGCATGATGCTCGGCCCCGATGGCAATGTCTGGTTTTCGATGACCGAAACGAGCCGCATCGGCCGCATCACGCCCAAGGGCGAGATCACCGAGGTCTCGGAAGGCATTCCGCCAGGCTCCAAGCCACTCTCGATAATGGTGCGTGACGGCGCGCTCTGGTTCTCCCAGGCCAACGGTGATCACGTCGGTCGTATCACCGTCGACGGCAAGGTCACGAACTTTCCGATCCCGACGAAGGGCAGCCAGCCCCGCGCGATGATCACGCACCCCGATGGCTCGATCTGGTTCGTCCAGACGAGCAACAACGGCCTCGGCCGCATCGACCGCGACGGGCGCATCACCGAGTTCAAGGCCACCACACCCGACGCGAGCCTGCGCGGCGTCTGCGCGACGCTCGACGGCGAACTGTGGTTCACCGAAAACTTCGCCAACAAGATCGGCCGCATGGACGCCACCGGCCGCATGGTCGCCGAATACGACATTCCCACGCCGAACTCGGGCGCACGTTGCATCGGCGTGACGACCGGCGGCCGCATGTTCTTCACCGGCCACGACGCCGGCATCATCGGGGAAGTGTTGAGGTAGTCGGGAAATCGGGAAGTCGCGAAATCGGGAAGTCGGGGAGGTCGCGTGATGCCTGAGGTGGAACGCGTCAGGTCGTACAAGGATCTCGACGTTTGGAAGGTCAGTCTGGAATTGACCGTCTCGTGTTACGAACTCACCAAGTCGTTTCCCAAGGAGGAGCAGTTCGGACTGACATCGCAGATTCGTCGAGCAGCGGCAGCTGTTCCGGCAAACTTGGCGGAAGGCCATGGGCGTGAAACCACGGGTTCTTACATTCAGTTCGCCAGGATCGCGCAGGGCTCGCTGAAGGAACTCGAGACCCACCTCATTATTGCGGAGCGCGTTGGCATTGCTTCGGTACCTCAATCTTCAGGCGTGCTTGCAGAATGCGATAGGGTAGGCCGCATGCTTCGCAATTTGATCCGAGCACTCCAGGCCAAGTCATAGCCCTCCCGATTTCCCTACCTCCCCAATTCCCCACCTCCCATTCTCCCGAAAGGCCCCCAAATGGCAACCGAACGCATCACCTACACCTGCAACGGCCGCACCTACATCGGCGCGCTCGTCTGGAACGAGAACGTCGCCGCGAAGCGTCCGCTCATGCTGATGTCACCCAACTGGCTCGGCGTGACGCCGGATGCGATCAAGCGCACGCAGATGATGTGCGGCGACAAGTTCGTCGGCTTCGTCGCGGATATGTACGGCGACGGCAAGACCGTCGCTGGCCCGCCCGAGTCGCTCCATCTCGCCGACGCCGTCCGCAATGACCCGCTCGAGCGCCGCCGCCGCATCAATGCCGCCCTCGACACGCTCACCGCCGAGGCGACGAAGCGCGGCATCGGCGATGCGACGAAGCGAGCCGCGGTCGGCTTCTGCTTCGGCGGCGGTAACGTGCTGGAACTTGCACGCAGCGGCACGAACGTTGCCGCCGTGATCGCGCTGCACTCCGATCTCCTGACGCCGATGCCGGCCACCACCAAGGGCCAGATCAAGTGCCCGGTGCTGATCATGCACGGCTCGAAGGATCCCGTCGTCCCCAAGGCAGATCGCGACGCCGTCGAGGCCGAGATGGAATCCGTCGGCGCCAAGTGGCAGATGCTCACGTTCGGCGGCCTCGTCCATTCGTTCTGCGAGGAGGAGAACCCGGTGCCCGGCATCGCCGAATTCGACGCCGCCGCCGCTCGCCAGAGCTACGCGATGATCGGCCGCTACATCGACGATGCGTTCGCGGGCTTGCTCTGACAATTCACGCGTAGGCCGGGTCGAGGCCACGGCGACACGCGAGCAAACACGCGAGACGGATTTGAAATGCATCGTCATGGCCGCGGAGGCGGCCATCCACGCTCATAGAGTGCGCCAAGCACCGACGAGATCAATCCAGGAGGAACCCCAAATGCGCTTGACCCACTTGGCCTCGGCTATCGCAGCCCTTGCTCTCGCTGCGCCCGCAGCCGCACAGACCTACCCCGCTAAACCCATCCGAACGATCGTCTCGATCGCGGCGGGCAGCGTCACCGACGTCATCATGCGCGCGGCCGCCAACGAGTTGGCCCCGCGCCTCGGCCAGCCTCTCGTGATCGAGAACAACGGCGGCGCGAGTGGCATCATGGCGGGCCAATCGTGTGCCGGCGCGACGCCCGATGGTCATACGATCTGCGTCGTCTATCACTCGACGGTATCGTTCAATCCGCACCTGTTCAACAAGCTCCCCTACGACGCCGACAAGGACTTCGATTTGATCACGCGGCTGTTCTTCCTGATCGAAGGGATCGCCGTCTCGAACGGCTCGGGCGTGTCGTCCGTCGCCGAACTCAAAACCGCCGTCGCCGCCAAGCCAGAGGCGTTCAACTTCGGCACGCTCGGCCGCGGCTCCGCGCCGGACCTTTTCCTCACCTGGCTCAACAATCAGTGGCAGTCGAAAATTCCCGGCGTCGCCTTCCGTGGCGGCGGACCGATTGCTCAAGGCCTAGCGTCCGGTGACATCCAGGTCGGCAAGATGGGCGTCGGAAACTTCCTGTCGCTGGCCGATGGCGGCAAGCTGAAGCTCGTTGCCGTCGACAGTCCCCAGCGCATCAAGTTGCTACCCAACGTGCCGACGCTGAGCGAGGCCGGTCTGGGCGACTTCAAGTTCGTGGGTTGGTGGGGCCTCGCTGCTCCTCATGGAACGCCGGCCCCGGCGATCGCTCGCCTCAACGCAGAGTTCGTGAAGCTGTTCAATGAGCCGAAGTTCGTCGAGTTCCTCGATAAGCAGGTCGTCCGGACCTCGACCACGACGCCTGCAGAGTTCGCGGCATTCGTGAAATCCGATCGCGAGACCGCGGCTTCACTCATCAAGGCCGCCAACACCCCACGCGAAGACTTCACGCCGCCAGATCCCGCGAAGAAGTAGGTGCGAAGACCCTACCTCGCCTTCCCCCACCCCTGATGGGAGGGGGGTGGGGTGAGGCCGAGAGCACTATGATCAGTCGGAGGCGCTTACGTCACCGCCCCTCGGCCAGCGCGTCGATCACACCCGAGCCTTGCCTGTGGAGTTCGCCGGCCTTGAGCCAGACGTCCGTGCCGACGATCGAGCGGCGCATCTCGGTGAGCCATTGCCGGTTCACGCGCGGCGCTTCGAAATAGGCGCGGAACAGACTGTCGGTCGCCACGGCGATCCGCGTCCGTTCGGCCGGAGCGAGATCCTTGTCTTGCGGCGTCCGCTGCTGTCCGTCACGATCGCGGAAGCGCACCTCGTGGAACATGAAGTTCGCTTTGGCCGCCGCAGTTCGGCGCGTTCCCGCCAGGAAGATCGGCACGCACATCGAGCCGCAATGGGTCTCGACGTGCGTGTCCACCGAATGCGTCCGCTGCATTTCGCGCACGAGTTCGATCACCCGCCCACCTTCCAGGACGCTGCCGCCGAGCGAACCGAGCACGAGCACGATCGGTCTGGGATCGCCGCGCCGCTGCGCCATGGCCTTCGCGATCTCGTCGTACATCGGTTGCTCGATGTCACCCGTCCACCGCACGGCCACATGGTCTGCCCGCACGGCGACGCTGATGCGAGCCGAGTGGCCGTCGAGGCCCAGGATGCGCGCCATCACGAGCCCCACGAGGACCGCGAACAGGACGGACAGGTACCAGGGAAACTTCATGATGGGGCTCAGCTCGGCCTCTCGATTGCTCATTCACGATGCTGCACGATAAGGTGCACTCATACCGGCTGATTGCAACAACTGGGAAATACGATGGCCGAGCGGTCGTTCAAGGAAGAGGTGAAGTCCCTGCGCTTGGGACCGGGCGAAGAGTTTCGCGGCGAAGGCATCCTCGCCATAACCAAGGCGCTGTTGCAGTCGGGTGTCGCCTATGTCGGGGGCTATCAGGGCGCGCCGGTCTCTCATCTGATGGACGTGCTCGGCGACGCCCAGGACATCCTCGACGATCTCGGCGTGCATTTCGAAAGTAGCGCCAACGAAGCCGCCGCAGCCGCGATGCTCGCTGCGTCCGTATCCTATCCCTTGCGCGGCGCCGTCACCTTCAAGTCCGTCGTCGGCGTCAACGTCGCCTCAGATGCGCTATCGAACCTCGCATCCGGCGGCGTCACCGGGGGGGCGTTGATCATCGTCGGCGAGGACTACGGGGAAGGCTCATCGATCATGCAGGAGCGCGTGCATCCCTTCGCTATGAAGAGCCAGATCTGGCTTATGGACCCGCGTCCGAGCGTCGACAAGATCGTCGAGTGCGTGGAGAAGGGCTTCGAGTTGTCGGAGGCATCCAATACGCCAGTGATGCTGGAGGTGCGAATTCGCGCCTGCCACGTCCACGGCCGCTTTGCGACCAAGGCCAACGTCGCCCCTTCGTACACATTGGCCGACGCATTGAATGCGCCCAAACGCGATATCGGAAAAATCGTGCTGCCGCCGATGAGCTATGCGCACGAGAAGGAGAAGATCGAGAAGCGCTGGCCCGCCGCCGTCCAGTTCATCGCAGACAACGGCCTCAACGAATTCTTTCCCGGCGATCTCACCGACATCGGCATCGTCTGCCAGGGCGGCATGTATAACGGCGTCTTGCGCGCCTTGGAGACGATCGGGCTCGCCGACGCGTTCGGTAACAGCCGCGTGCCCATCTACGTCCTCAACGTCACCTATCCCTTGATCGACAATGAACTCACGTGGTTCGCCAGCACCAAGCAGGCGATCCTGATCGTCGAGGAAGGCCAGCCCGAGTTCATCGAACAGGCCGTCAACACGATCCTTCGCCGGGCGGACATCCAGACCCGGATCAACGGCAAGGACATGCTGCCGATGGCAGGCGAGTTGACCGGTGGCGTCATGCGCGACGGGATCAAGGCGTTCGTTCGTTCGTATCTCCCCGCACTCGTCCAAGCCGACGCGCCCTCGCCCAGCGACAATCGCCTCAAGGCCGCGCTCGCCATGCTCGACGGGAAGGTGCATGCGCGCCCACCGTCATTCTGCACCGGCTGTCCCGAGCGTCCGATCTTCACCGCGATGAAACTCGTCGAGCGCGAGACCGGCCCGCATTATGTGTCGAGCGATATCGGCTGCCACCTGTTCGCATCTCTGCCGCCGTTCAACATCGGGTCGTCCACGATGGGCTACGGCCTCGGCCCTGCCGCTGCATCCGCCTTCAACGTGAAAGGCACGGCCGAAAAGTCCGTGAAGCGCGCCATCTCGATGATCGGAGACGGCGGCTTCTGGCACAACGGGCTGTCGTCCTCCGTGGGCAATGCCGTGTTCAACAAATCCGACAACGTGATCCTCGTCGTCGACAACGGTTACTCCGCTGCGACCGGCGGGCAGGACATCCTGTCGTCGCATTTCGAACAGCCCACGCGCGCAACGGGTAACACCATCGAGAAGGCCGTACGGGGCATCGGCGTAGGGTGGGCGCGCACGATCAACCCGACCTACGACCTGAAGAAGATGATGCGAACG
>CANJPN010000045.1 GCA_947475855.1 Bradyrhizobiaceae bacterium | reverse complement strand
GTCCTGAGCGACGCCAAATGAAATCGGGGCCGGACGACGCCCGGCCCCGATCAGCAATGCTTCATATGCGATAGCCGCCTCACACGAACTTGCCGAGCCCCGCCTTGTCGTATGCATCGACGATCTTCATCACGAGATCCCGCCGCACGATGTCCGCGTTGGCGAAGCGTACGATGTCGATGCCCGGCACGTCCTTGAGCAGCGTGACCGCCTCCTCGAGACCGGACTTCTGACCTGACGGCAGATCGATCTGCGAGGGATCGCCGGTGATCACCATCTTGGAGTTCTCGCCGAGACGGGTGAGGAACATCTTCATCTGCATCGTGGTGGTGTTCTGCGCCTCGTCGAGAATGACGAACGCATTCGCCAGCGTGCGTCCTCGCATGAAAGCCAGCGGCGCGATCTCGATCACCCCGGTTTCCAGGTCGCGTTCGACTTTCTCCGGCGGCAGCACGTCGTAGAGCGCGTCGTAAAGTGGCCTGAGATACGGATCGACTTTCTCGCGCATGTCGCCGGGAAGAAAGCCGAGCCGCTCGCCCGCTTCCACCGCAGGTCGCGACAGGATGATGCGCTCGACGAGGCCGCGTTCGAGGAAGTGGGCTGCGAACGCGACGGCGAGGTAGGTCTTGCCGGTACCGGCCGGACCGATGCCGAATACCAGATCGGTCTTGTCGAGGGCGCGGATGTAGGTCGATTGTGCGGGCGTGCGCGCCTTGACGACTTTGCGGCGCGTACTGATCTGGGCTTGTCCCTTCCCCTGTCCCTCGGCAGCAGGCTCGCCCTGGCGGGCGTGGCGTATGAGTCCGTCGATGTCGCCGGAGCCGATCTCTTCGCCCTTCTGGATCCGGGCGTATGCGGCTTCCAGCACGCTGCGGGCAAGCTCGCACTCTGGTCCGGCGCCGGACAGGATGACCACGTTGCCGTGCGCATGGGCGGCTATCCCGAGCCTTTCCTCGATCAGCGCGAGGTGGGAATCGTATTCGCCTAGCAGCTTTGGCAGGAAGCGGTTGTCATCGAAAGGAACCACGACCCGCCGATTGGGCGACGTATTGGCGGCGGGCGTTTTCCCGCGGCCGGCACCGGGCACAGGCGGCCCGCGAAATGCTGTCAATGACATCTCCCTGCTTGGAGCCATAACGTCGACGCAGGGGCAGTCGGTTCACCGACTGAGTCCCAGCGGCGCATTGAAGCTAGCATACGAACCCGTATGCCTGCAGCAGGTTCTACAAAAAGCCCGTGGCCAAGATGTGACAGTGTCCACAGCTAATGGGCGCGACGCCCCGGTCGTGCCAATCGAGCAGTCCCACATCCGCGCAGAGGGAGGCCGACCGCTGGCCAGCATCAGAATTCAGGTATCAGAATTTATAGGAGACGCCCGCGCGGAGCTGGGTGACGTCACCGTCGCCACCCGTCGTCCAGCTATGGCCGTCTCCTACGTAGCGCAAGCCTTCGAGGCGCAGCATGATGCTCGGCGTCAGCAACACTTCTGCGCCGCCGCCGACCACGACCGCTGCAATGCTCGTGCTTCCCGTAAGATTGAAGCCGCTCACCAGCGCTCGAACCGAGGTATCGTAGCCGCCGTAACCAGCCGTTCCGTAGATCATCACGGAATTCGCGAATGAGTAACCCAGCCGACCGCGGACGCTCCACAAGCTGTCGACGGCCCCGCTGAGCGGCAGGTTCCCGAGCCGGCTCGAGCCGTCGAGCTTGCTCCAGGTGTAGTCGCCTTCAACGCCGATGACGATCGAACCGAGTTGAAGATTGTATCCGGCTTGGACACCGCCGGCCCAGCCGGTGAGATCGATGCCAGTGCTTCCCGTCCAGCCGTGTCCGCCATGAGCGCCGACGTAAAGGCCGGTCCACGGACCCGTTCCGAACACCTGGGCTTGCGCGGCCGATGTTCCGGTCAATGCGAAGAGAGACGCAGAGAGCCCAATGAGGGCACGACGCAACGACATGGAAACCTCGTTCGGAAACAGCAGACAGCGACGGCTACAAGCCCGAATCGCTATCACAGATTGAGAAGCCGCGTGCGGCCTGGCTGCAACAATTCACAACTGAATGGCGGCATTGTGTGCGTAGGCAGCAACCCGTTGGGATGCATTCTACTCCTGAGTGCGGCTGGAGGCCCGATCTCACCGGGCAATCTCTCAAGCCGCGAGTACTTCGCCAGCGAGGCTGCGGGGGCGTGCCGACGATATCGAAACCGGAATGATCTGCCCGAGCAGCGAGGGCTCAGCCGTGGCATGCACCGGCTGCAGATAGGGCGAGCGCCCCACGAGTTGCCCCTCGCGCCGGCCAACCCGCTCGAACAGCACCGGGAAAACCTTGCCGACGCAGTCCGCGTTGAAACTCGCCTGCTGCTCACCGAGCAGAAGCTGCAGTCGCTGCAACCGGTCATTGGCGATGTCGGGATCGATCTGAGCGCCGAGGCTGGCCGCGGGCGTGCCGGTGCGCGCGCTGTACTTGAACGAGTACGCCTGCGCGAAGCCCACCGTGCGCACGACGTCGAGCGTCGCTTCGAATTCTGCATCGGTCTCGCCGGGGAAGCCCACGATGATGTCGGTCGACAGCGCGATATCCGGCCGCTGGGTGCGGATGCGCTCGACGAGGCGCAGATAGTCGGCCGCGGTATGTTTGCGGTTCATGGCCGCGAGGATACGGTCGGAACCCGCCTGGAACGGCAGGTGCAGATACGGCATCAGCTTGGGGTTATCGCGATGTGCCGCGATCAGATCGTCGCCCATGTCGCGCGGATGGCTGGTCATGTAGCGCAGCCGCTCGAGCCCATCGATACCGGCGAGGCGTTCCATGAGTTGGGCGAGGGACTGCGATCGTCCGTCCGGACCCTCGCCATGGTAGGCGTTGACGTTCTGGCCAAGCAGGGTCAACTCCCGCACACCCCGTTGGACGAGCCTTCTTGCCTCTGCTTCGACCAGAGCCACCGGCCGCGACAGCTCCATCCCACGCGTGTAGGGGACGACGCAGAACGTACAGAATTTGTCGCAGCCTTCCTGAACGGTGAGGAATGCCGCAGCCGGGCCATTGCCCGTGGAAGGCGACAGCGTGCGCTCGGGAAGCTTGGTGAACTTGTCCTCGTCGGGAAACTCGGTATCGACGATTTTCTGGCCGGCAAGCGCCTTGGTGACGAGGTCGGGCAAGCGATGATAGCTCTGTGGCCCGACGACGAGCCCGACTTGGGGCGCCCGGGCAATGATTTCAGCACCTTCCGCCTGGGCGACGCAGCCGGTAACCGCGATCAGGGTCTCGAGACCCTGGTCGGCTCTTTGCTGCTTGAGCTGGTGGATACGGCCGAGGTCGGAATAGACCTTTTCGACTGCCTTTTCGCGGATATGGCAGGTATTGAGCACGATCAACTCGGCATCGGTGATGTCGTCGGAGGCCACGTAGCCGGCAGTCGCCAGGGCTTCGCCCATGCGTTCGCTGTCGTAAACGTTCATTTGGCAGCCGAACGTCTTGACGTAGAGCTTCTTATGCCCAGCCATCGCCTTCGAACCCTAACGCCTACCGGCAACCTGCAGTTGCCTTCATAATCCCTGGGCCGTTCCTCGGCAGGCGAGGAGCGAACCAGCGCGCTTGCAACATGGATTGCTGCGCTGCAGCAAGTCCTTGAATATCTAGTCTGTCCAGCCCCACCCGTCCATAGGCAAGAAGTCACGGATCCGACTTAATTTCGCTGACGCTACGGGGTCTTCGCCACCTTTCGAGGGCTCGCTTCCCGCCACTTCTGCAGCATATCGAGAAGCTCGGTATCGCCGAATGGCTTGACGAGGTAGTCGTCCATGCCGGCTGCCAGTGCTTCGACCCGGTCGCTATCGTAGGCGTTGGCAGTCGCCGCGATCACAGGCATTCGCGGCCGCTGCTCGCTCAGTTCCAGTTCCCGTATGCGCCGCACCGCGGATAGCCCGTCCATGACGGGCATCTGGCAATCCATGAGCACGATGTCGAAGGTGTCGCGGGTTATGAAATCGACAGCTTCGCCGCCATCCTGGGCGATGGTTACCGAGCACCCGTAGCCTATCAGGTATTCCCGCGCGACCTCTTGGTTGACCGGGTTATCTTCCGCCAGCAGGATCTTCAGGCCGAGGTTCACGGCTTGGACGCTGGATACCGCCGATGTCACTCGATCCTGGTCCTGTTTCGTCGCGTTCTTTCGCATGTGCAGCGGCAAGCGGTGACGGAGCACCGACAGGATGTCGCTCTGCCGGATCGGCTTGGACAAGGTGATAAGGTTGGCCTGCTCGCCGGTGCCGCGCCAATTCATCGATACGATATTGATGAGGGTGGTTTGGCCCGAGGACAAATCGGCTTTCAGCTTCTCGGATACTTCGAGGCTGTCCGTGCCAGGCCGCAATCTATCGAGGATCACCGCGGAGTAGGGCCGCTTTTCACGAGCAGCGCGCTGCAGCGCGAAGATGGTATCTTCTTCCGAGGCCGCGAACGCCAACAGGGCGCCGGTGCCGTGCAGCTTTGACGCGATCGTCTCGCGCACGCGTGGGCGGTCGTCGGCTATCAGTACACGCTGATCGCTGAGCGGCTCGAGCACCACCGTCGCGCGACGCTGCGAGATCACCTCGAGGGGCAATTTCACCGTAACTTTCGTGCCTCGGCCAATCTCGCTGTCGAGCTCGACCGATCCGCCCATCAGCGTGATGAGGTGGCGCGTAATGGCTAGACCTAGACCCGTACCGCCGAACCTCCGGCTGATCGAACTGTCGGCCTGTGCGAACGGCGCGAACAACATGACCTTGGCCTCGGCGTCGATGCCGATGCCCGTATCGATGACTTCAAGCGTAACGGTCGCGCGCCCGTTTTCGAGCGGGCTGGCGTAGGCGCGAAGCGTCGCTTCACCTGCGTGGGTGAATTTCACCGCGTTGCCGACGAGATTGATCAGTACCTGCCGCAGTCGGCCGCCGTCGCCTCTGACCAGGGCCGGCAGCCCGCCTTCCGCGATCAAGTTGATCTCGAGACCCTTTTTGTAGGCGGCGCTCGCGCAAAGGTCGATCGCGTCCTCCAGACAGCGGTGGAGGTCGAAGTTCTCGTTCTCGAGGGCGAAGTGGCCAGACTCGATGCGGGAGATATCGAGGACGTCGTTGATGATTGCCAGCAGCGTCTGCGCCGAATGCTTCAGTGTCGACAGCAGGCGCTGCTGTCGACCGTTGAGATTGGTTTTGAGAAGAAGATCGGCCATGCCCAGCACGCCGTTCATTGGCGTGCGGATTTCGTGGCTCATTTTAGCCAGGAACATTGATTTGGCCTGGTTGGCGGCTTCTACCGATCGATTGGCCGCCTTCAGTTTCTCTTCCACCTGCTTGATGCGTGTCGCGTCGAGAATGAGCCCAGTCCACAGTACCGAGCCGTCGCGCAGCCGTTCCGGCTTCGCGATCGCGTGCGTGTAACGCGTGTGCCCATCAGTGGCGACCAAAGATTCTTCGACGTCCCATGTGGTCAGCGTTTTGGAAGCTGCGATCAGGCGCTGGCGGAAGCTGGCCTTGTAATCTTCGCTGTACGTGCAGAACAGGGTTTCGGGATTCTGCACCACTTCATGGGGGGAGACGCCAAACATCTCGCGGGCGCCTTCGCTGATATAGGTTTAGCGGATGTCGCCTTCTGGCGTCACGACGCACTGATAGACAACGCCGGGGATCATCGAGGCGAGAGAAGCGAAGCGGTCATTGCCGGTCGTGGCTGCGGCACTTGAAGGTGCGTCCGCTTGGGCTGCACCGCTGCCCGCGTCGGGCTGCCCCGCAATCCATTGGCCGAACGCGATCAGCTGTCGGCCAAGCCGCGCGCGCATGGTCGCCTCGCGCACGAAAGGCTCGCCTGCCTCGAGCACCGCCGCCGGACCCCGTGTTGTTGCGGCCGTATTCCGCATTACTTCCCCCAAAAGACAGGCCACTCGCAAAGTGATGGATGAAAATGCTCGAATTGGTTCCATTGGCACTAGCTGCGGCGTTGCCTTGCTATTGGAACGACGCGCTGTTGCTCCGATGTCGGCGGATGGCTAGGCGTGGCGCGGGACGGACACTCCGAGTCTTTCAGCAGCGTCGCCGGCATAGATCGCGGCGCGCCGGACCTGATCCGGCTCGACACTTGTCAGCTGTTCGGAGGGGGCCTCATTGCCGGCGGGGGCTATGATGGCCTTGACGTCAGTACAGGGAGACAACGACATTGACGCGGACTCGATCGACGGAACACTAGGAACATACTGAAATTAGTGTAGCTCTTGCGTCTGACATTTGGTTCCGAGGTCAGCTGGGAGCGGGTACCAAATGTCAGATGCGCTACACTAGGTCGCCCGATCATCGCGCAAACTGGTTAATCATCAGCCAACCGATGGCTCGGCTTCAAAAGTTGGCGGCAGCAGAGCCCGGATGGCGTCGCCGAAAGCTGAGGGCTGGCCAACAACATCGGCTCAGTCTGTAGCCTGGCGGCCGCCGCGCAAGAGGTTCACCACTTCGGCTCGCACCAGGGTTTCGCCGTGGCGCGCGAGGACTTTGCGGTCGGCGAAGGCGTCGAGTGGCACAGGCTCCCCGAACCGCACGGTGACGTCGATGGGTGCTGACACCAGCAAATTCCAGACGTGGCTCGGCAAGTCCATGTCGCCGTACCAACCGACCATGGGCCGATCCGAGCGTCCTATCGGCAACCCGTGAATGTGCGTGTAGACGATCGCCAGGGTCTGCACGAACGCGGTGGAAGCCACGCCGTCATTCCGGCTTGGCTTGGCCGCCGCGAGCAGCGACGTTTTGAACGGTAGCACGCGCGCACCGTCACTGGACGTCCCCTCCGCGAACAGCACGAGGTTGTCACCGGCGGCGAGCCGTGTCGTCATTTCATCGGCGGTGCCCCCGACACTCGTCCGGCGGGTTCTGTCGACGAAAACGGACCGCTGCAATTTGGCGAGCCAGGAGACGAATGGCCAGTGCGAGACTTCTTTCTTGGCAACGAAAGAAACGGGCGCGGCCGCCGAGATCACCGGGATGTCCAGCCAGGACGCGTGGTTGGAAATCAAAAGTACCGGCGCTCCCTGGGCAAGGCGGCCTTCCACATTCACCCGGACGCCCATGAGCTTGCAGACGCGCCGATGATACCAATGCGGAAAACGGCGGGCGCCTGCGGGCCACGCGTGGATCAGCACGGCCTGCACGGGCATCAGGGGCAAGGTCATGGCGAGGAAGCCGACCAGTTTGGCGATCAGCTTCACCCGGCTCGGCAGCCCCGGCGGGCGGATATGCTGTGTCCAGTCGTTTGTCACGGCGCGCGGTAGTGCCAGCTTGCATAGCCTCGGGCGATTGCAGTGTGCGCCGACAACTCGTGCGCTTGGCTACTCGAGTCAAGCGGCACTTCGCTCATGCGTCCCGCTTTCCCATGAACTGGGATACCATGTAGCGCGCGCGTTTGGCGATGTGATCCCAGTCCTTGCGCCGGATTTCGTCGATCGGCGCGAGCCATGATCCGCCAACAGCGATGACGTTCTGCAAGCCGATCCACTCGGCGAAATCAAGCTCGCTGGTGCCGCCGGTCGGATAGAAACGGACGCGAGGAAACGGTGCGGCCATGGCCCGCAGTGTCGCCGCACCGCCCATCGGGGCGGCCGGGAAGAACTTCACGACGTGGAACCCCCTGGAGATGACGTGCATCAATTCCGTCGGGGTCGCGATCCCAGGCATGAATGGCAGTTCTTGATCGCTTGCCGCTTTCAGTAACTCATCGGAAGCTCCCGGGCTGACTGCCATGAGCGCGCCCGACCGTCGCGCAATCGCGAGATCGTGAGCGGTCATGATGTTGCCGGCGATCGGTACGGCGCCTTGCACTTCCGCGCGGATGGCCTTGATCGCGTCCGGCGCCGCCTTGGTGCGCAGCGCCACCTCCAGCACCGGCAGCCCCGCATCGACGAACGTACGGGCGAGTGGAACCGCGTCGGCCACGTCTTCGATCTGCAGCAGCGGAACCAGCCGCGCGGGGCGCAGAAGGGCCAGTGGGGCTTCGCTCGGGGATACAGTGCTTGGCGATGGCATGAAACCTCCTTGGCATTTCACGTGGGCGTCGCTACGCCGGGGCCGCGACCGCCGCCGCCGATCGTGTGAGCAGTTTCCTGGCGGCGCTCCATCGGCCTTGATCTGTCGCAACCGCGGTGCCGCCGAAATATGGCGAAGTGTAGCCTCTAACAGTCAGAGAGGCGCGTCCACATGATACATCACACTTGGTTCCGCGTCGTGCTGATCGTCGTCCTGGCCTTGGCCGCGATGTTGGCTGTACGGCTGCATGTTGCAGCCGCCATGGTGGCCTAGTTGCCGCACGACTTCTGGAGCAATCTATGTATCGCAACATACTGATCGCCACCGACGGATCGGAACTGGCGCAGAAAGCCGTCGACCACGGCTTGGCGATCGCCAAGGGCCTCGGCAGCCGCGTCACCGTCGTCACTGTGACCGAAATGATGTCGACGCAGAGCGGCATGCTGATGCCGCGCGCTGCCGACGTCGATCGCTACGAGACCGAGGCGCGCACGGCCGCCCACGCCATCCTCGACAAGGCAGCTCAGGCGAGCGCAGCCGCAGGCGTCCCGTGCGAGGTTGTTCACGTCGCCGACAAGACACCGGCAGAGGGCGTTCTCGAAACGATGCGCACGAACGGATGCGATATGATCGTGATGGCTTCGCACGGCCGGCGAGGCCTCAATCGGTTGCTTCTCGGCAGTCATGCCCAGGAGGTCATGGTGCACAGTTCGGTGCCTGTTCTGGTCTGCCGCTGATCCTGCCCCGGCACGCCGCTGGCACTCTGGCCTCCCGCATCAGGCATGATATGACTTCCCGACGAGCGAGGCCGACTGGGTCGGGCCTACAGCAACGGGAGAGCCATCCATGACCATCAAGCGCCACAACCCCTCCGACATCCTGAGTAAGGCTGTCGAGGCCAACGGCTTCGTATTTCTGGCAGGAATCGTGGCAGCCGACACGTCGGGCGGCGTGAAGGCGCAGACCAAGGATGTCGTCGATCAGATCGACAAGCTGCTCGGCCAGTGCGGCACCGACAAATCGAAGATCGTGCAGGCGCAGATCTGGGTGCCGGACATCAAGCTCCGCGGCGATATGAATGAGATCTGGAAGACGTGGACGGGCGGCAAGGATCTCCCTGCGCGAGCTTGCGTCGAGGCGAAGCTCGCCGATCCCAAGATGCTCGTCGAGATCATGGTCACAGCCGCCAAGTGAGCCACGAGGGGCTATGGAGCGGATTGTGGGGAGTTGAGGACAGGAACAGCCGTGGTCCGTGAGAACAACTCTGCCGATCCCAACTCCCCCCTGGTCATCGCCGACGCATCGGCCCGCAATTGGGTCGATGCGTGGGCACCGTCCGCGATCAAGCCGTATCTGAAGCTTGCCCGCTTTGATCGGCCGATTGGAGCGTGGCTCCTGTTGTTTCCCTGCTGGTGGTCGCAAACACTGGCCGAGCGATCTCTGGGCCGGGCTTTCCCCGACCTTTGGTACGTCGCGTTGTTCCTCGTCGGCGCCTTCGTCATGCGTGGGGCCGGATGCACCTGGAACGACATCGTCGACCGTGATTTCGACGGCCGTGTGGAGCGCACCGCGTTGCGGCCGATCCCTTCCGGTCAGGTCAGCGTCAAGCAGGCGCTTGTTTTCGCCGTGGGCCTTTGCCTCGTCGGCTTTGCCGTTTTGATCCAGTTCAATCCGTTCACCGTTTGGGTCGGCATCGCTTCCCTCGGGCTGGTCGCCACCTACCCGTTCTTCAAGCGCTTCACGTGGTGGCCCCAGGTGATGCTGGGTCTAACGTTCAAATGGGGCGCACTGGTCGGCTGGACGGCCGTTACAGGATCGTTCGCCCTGGCGACGTTGGCGCTCTACGCTGCTTGCATCCTTTGGACGATTGGCTACGACACCATCTACGCCCACCAGGACAAAGAGGACGACGCGATGCTCGGCCTCAAGTCTACAGCGCTTCGACTGGGCTCCTCGACGCGGCCGGCGCTGGTCGGCTTCTACAGCGGAGCGCTTCTATTTTGGGTTGCGGCCGGTCTTCTAGCCGGTGCCGGCCCCCTCTACTTCGCGACGCTTGCTGCTGTGTCGGCACAACTGGTCTGGCAGGTCGCCACACTCGAAATCGACGACAGCGCCAATTGCCTCGCCCGCTTCCGCTCCAACCAATGGGTTGGTTGGCTGATCTTCTTGGGCACCGCCGCAGACATGGCCTGGGCCGCTGCTCAACAATGAGCCACATCTTGTGCGCGAGCGTGCCAGACGTGGCCCAGGGCTCAAATGCGACGGACGCGACAGAGTAACCCCTGCCGCGCCCGGTTGCGCAAACCTGTCAACTTACGAGAGGTCATCTGTGCGACCCTGACTGCAAGGTACCACTGAGGCGTGTGGAAGCACTTAAAGTTCTTGCTTTGCGGGTGGTAAACGATTGCACCATTCCGCATCGCCCAGACCCGCGACACCGTGCGGCTGGGTCTTTCGGCGGACTTGCCAGCGCCGAGGCGCTCGGGCACTTAACCCTCCAACGGCGCTCGAATCGGGCCCAGTGGAACGGGAATACCCGCCAATACCCGCCCCAGCGCCTCCTTCACTCCCTCCGAATGGGCAGACCCATGAGCCAGTTGCAGGCCGAAGCCAAACCCAAACAGCTCCTCCACCTCGTCTTCGGTGGCGAGTTGACGTCGCTGGATGGCATTGATTTCCGCAATCTCGATGAACTCGACATCGTCGGCATCTTTCCGAACTACGCCGAAGCCCATAGAGCCTGGAAGGGTGCAGCGCAGAAGACGGTCGACAACGCGCAGATGCGCTATTTCATCGTCCATATGCATCGGCTGTTCGATCCCGCGCCGCTACCGGTGCCGGGATCGTCCGCGTCGTGATTTTCGAGGCGGCGTGGAGCCGAAATTTCCGTTTCACGCCTCGCCATTGACCGCGGAGAGCGCGTGAGCAAGCTTCTAGAACCGAGGTCCGCACCCGGTACCGTGGTCATGCCCAAAGCGCGACGGGGGCTAGCGCTCGACGGTGCAGTGCGCGCTTTGCTCGCGCGTTTCGTTCACGACTGGGTCGTGCCGCGTTGGCGCGATCTCGTGATGTCGCTGGTCTTGTCTGCGGCGCTCGCTTCGGTGACCCCGCTCTATCCCTACATAATTCAGCTGTCGTTCGACACGCTGATGAAGGGCGATTCGAAGTGGCTCGGCACGGTTCTGGCCGCCATCGCGCTGGCGCCGGCGTTGCGCGCGGGCGTTCTGCTCGCCCAGACGATCGTCACCAACCGCCTCGTTACGCGGATCACCACCGACATCCAGCAGCGCTCCTTCCGCCATCTTGTGAGTGCCGACTTCGAGCGATTGACGCGCGAACGGCCGGGCGACTTCGTGTCCCGCCTCACGAACGATATGTCCTACGTCCAACTCGGCCTGCAGGCGGCGGTCAACACGGCGATCCGCGACGTGCTGACGATCGTCGCGTTGATCGTCTACCTGCTGTGGCGTGACCCGCTGCTGAGCATCGTCGTGCTCGTCGTCTATCCGATCGCCGCAATCCCCGTGGCGATCATTTCAGACAAGCTGCGCAAGGTCGCCAAGCGGACGCAGGCTGAGCTCGGCGACATGACCTCGCTGCTGACCGAGAAGTTGTCGAGCGCGAGGCTGATTAAGACGTTCCGGCTCGAAGGCTATGCCAGCGACAAGGTCGACCGGAGTTTCGAGGACGTCTTCCGGCTCCGGATGAAGGCGGTTCGCAGCCGCGCCCAGCTCGATCCCATGCTCGAGGTTCTCGGCGGATTGGCCGTGGCCGGCGTTGTCGGTATCGCCTATTGGCGGATTGCCGCGGGCCAGTCGACCGTCGGCGAGTTCATGGGCTTCATCACGGGCTTGCTGCTGATGGCGCAGCCGATCCGCGGTCTGGGCAACCTCTCGACGCGTCTGGGCGAGGGGACGTCGGCACTTGAGCGAATCTACGCGGTGCTCGACGAACGCCCCACGATCGTCGACAAGCCCGGCGCATCCGAACTGGTGATGCAGCACGGCGAGATCCGCTTTGAAAACGTCGGCTTCGCCTATCCCAAGGCTCGCGACCTCAAAGTCGTCCACGACTTTTCGCTGCTCGTGCCCGGCGGCAAGACCGTCGCTTTCGTCGGGCGATCCGGTGCGGGCAAGTCGACTATCATCAATCTCGTGCCGCGCCTGTTCGATACCACCGAGGGCAGGATTCACATCGATGGCGTTGAAATCCGCGACGTGACGCTGGCGAGCTTGCGCAGCGCCATATCGATTGTCAGTCAGGAAGTGACGCTGTTCGACGATACGATCCGCGCCAACATTGCGCTGGGCCGTTTGGGCGCGAGCCAGGCGGACATCGAGGCGGCAGCAAAGGACGCGGCAGCACACGATTTCATCATGGCACAGCCGCAAGGCTACGACACTCAGATCGGCGATAGCGGTTCGCGTCTTTCAGGAGGTCAGCGGCAGCGCATCGCTTTGGCGCGGGCCATTTTGAAGAACGCACCGATCCTGTTGCTGGATGAGGCGACGAGCGCGCTCGATACGGAGTCCGAACAACTCGTGCAGGAGGCATTGGCCCGCTTCACCCGCGAGCGCACGACGCTCGTCATCGCTCATCGCCTCGCGACTGTGCAGAGCGCCGATCTCATCTGCGTTATGGACAAGGGCGGTATCGTCGAGGTCGGCACGCACGCCGAATTGTTGGCGCGCGACGGCGCTTATGCGCGCCTTGCGCACGCGCAGTTTTTAAGCGGAGCCGATTAGCAATGAAGTCAGCGCCGTCGAAGTCGACAAAAACGAGCGAAGCGCAGGCACGTCGTGAAGTGATCGCGATCGCGCAGGAAATGAGCCGGCGTGGTCTCTCTCCTGGTCGTTCCGGCAACGTTTCCACGCGCTGGCAGCGTGGCATGCTCATTACGCCTACGGGTATGGCCTACGACGCACTGAAGCCTGCCGATGTCGCGTTCGTGGACGCGGACGGAGATGCCAAGGGGCCGCGCAAGCCGTCCAGCGAATGGCACTTCCATCTGGCGGTCTATGCTGCGCGACCAGACATGAACGCTGTCGTCCACACGCATTCGATGCACGCTGTCGTGCTCTCGTGTACGGGCAAGCCCATCCCTGCTTTCCACTACATGATCGCAGTCGCCGGCGGGGACGATATTCCATGCGTGCCCTACGCGACGTTCGGAACGGATGCGCTCGCCCGCCATGTCGCAAGGGGACTCGAAAAGCGCAACGCCTGCCTGATGGCGCATCACGGTATGATTGCAACGGCTGCGACGCTGCCCTCCGCCCTCGAACTTGCCGCTGAAGTCGAGATCCTTGCCGAGCAGTACTACAAGGTGCTGACCCTGGGTCGTCCGCCGCTGCTCCCCTCCGCCGAAATGGCCGAGGTGATCGAACGCTTCAAATCTTACGGGCAGAAAGCACAGGGCTGAAAGTCCCGTGACAGCCGATCTGCTCTGACTATTGAGGCCGTGATTGAAGCTTCGTCCATTCCGCTTCAGCGGCCTTCGTGCTGTCCTCGAGATTGTCGAGCGCGCTCTGGCGCACGTTTGCGTTCAGATAAAGATAGAGTCGGTCGCGAATGATGAGCCACATCCGCGGGTCCACTTCCACCATGGTCCCGTTTACGGCTCCAACCGCGCAAAAGCCGCCAATGCGCGGTGCATAGCGCTCGGGATCAGCGGCGAACATGTCGCGGTGACCCGCCGTCGTAAAGAGCCAGCGGGCACCCTTCCAGGTATGTGCGAACCTGGGATCGCCTTTCGCTGCGGAGCCAAGCGCAAAGTAGGCCACGGTATCGTAACCGTGCACGGCGTTGCCATCGGCGTCGACATTGATGGCGAACTGGTTGGGTGCCGCCAGAGAGACGTTCTGCCCACTGGATAATTGGGCAAAAGCAACCAGGATTCCGATCGCGATGGCGGCGATTGCTCGCATCTCCGCACTCCCCCTGCAGTTGGCTTCAGTCAGAATGGCCCGCATCGAGCCAGCCGCAGGCAAGGCTAATGGGCAAGAACCGCGATTGCCAATAACTATAGGGCATGGACCGTATGCTTATCGGCTATGCGCAGACAAGCCTGCCTGCTCTCAGCACCATTACTCCATGGCACGGCACAGATAAAAGCAGGCAGCGGCGACAACAGGCGTGACCCGCAAGGTGACGCACTAGATGCCGAAGCTGCCGCCGCCGTTGACGTTGACGATCTCGCCGGAGATGTAGCTCGCCTTGTCCGAGCACAGGAATATCGCGACGGCCGCAATCTCTTCGGCGCGGCCGATGCGGCCGAGCGCGGTGCGGCGCGCGACGTTGGCAAGTGCTTCCTCGCTGTAGTCCGCGGTCATCGCCGTGATCGTCGAACCGGGACTGACCGCGTTGACGCGGATGCCATGCGGCCCCAACGAGCGTGCCATCGAGCGATGCAGGGCGACGATCGCGCCCTTGGTCGAGGTGTAGGCTGGACCGCCGCGTCCTTGGCCGCCCGTGCCGCCCGAGTTCATCGATCCCGAGCCCGTCATCACGATCGCTCCGCCGCCGTGATCCTTCATGTACTGGCCCGCAGCCTTCGTAATCAGGAACGACCCGATCACGTTGACGGCGTAGAGTTTTGCGAACTCCTCGGCGTCCAGGTCTTCCCACGACTTCACCGAGTGGATTCCGGCAAAGTGCAACACGCTGTTGAGACCGCCGAACGCCTTTACCGTATCGGCGACGGCGCGCTTGCAGTCCGCTTCCTTGGACACGTCGCAGCGAATGGTCTTGAGGCTGTCGAGCTGCTTTGGAGGAATTCCGTCGAGCCCGATCTTCTGCATATCGGCTGCGCAAACCCGCGCGCCGTCGGCCAACAGTAGCCTGATGGCCGCAGCACCGATGCCGCTGGCAGCGCCTGTGACGAGAAAGATGTTCTTTTTATCGGCCTTGGCCATGCTCGTGTCTCCTCAAACGCCGGGGCAGGTGGCCGTGACGCCGCCGTCGACGACGAGCGTGGTGCCGGTGATGTAGGCGGCTTCGTCGCTAGCAAGGAACAGCGAGGCATACGCCACGTCCCATCCCGAGCCCATGCGGCCCATCGGGATCGTTTTGTCGCGCGCGAGCGCGTATTCCTCGGCCGTCTTGAAGCCCTTGCGCTCGTAGTTCGGCTTGCCGCCTATCGGGCGCCGGATGAACGGCGTGTCGATGTAACCCGGCAGCACGCAGTTCGCGCGAATGCCCTTGGCTGCGTAGTTCAGGGCGATGTTCTGTGTGAAACCGTTGAGGCCCGCTTTGCCGGCCGAATAGACGGCGGTGGCCACGCCGAGGTGACGGATCGAAGAGATCGACGAAACGTTGACCATTGCCCCGCCGCCTTGCGCCATCATGACAGGCAGGACCGCTCGGGATGAAAGCATCGCGGACGTGAGGTTGCGTGCGATGGTCGCGTTCCAGTCGGCGAGCGTGATGTCGTCGAGCGAGCGCCCGGTGCCGGAACCGCCCACGTTGTTATGCAGCACGTCGATGCGTCGATAGGCGTCGCGACATGCATCCACGACGCGCGCGACATCATCTTCCGAAGTCGCGTCTGCCGCCAACGCCGTTGCGATGCCTCCGGCCGAGGAGATGATGCGTACAGTTTCCTGCGCGGCTTCTTCCTTGGCGTCGACCACGATGACCGAGGCACCTTCGACCGCGTAGAGCACGGCGGCCGCCTTTCCGTTGCCCCATCCCGGCAGCACCGAGCCGCCGCCCATCACCAGCACCACCTTCCCCTTCATCCGCCCGCGGCCTTTGGGGATTTCCGATATGTCTGCCATGCCCGTGCGCTTCTCCCGGAATGAAATGTCATTTCGGTAGACCTTCGTGCCGGCAGACGTTGCCGTCAAGTCGGAGCTGGCGGGATCGTGGTTACCGACGCGTAAGACGAGCATTACCAGGTCGTGATCATACCGCCTGCGTATGGCATGAGATACTCGAGCGCCAGAACGCCGCGATGCTTTTCGGCGAACCGGTTGCGCTGAACGATGCCGTCGTCGCGCTTGTCGGCGGCCACGTCTTCCCAGGTCTGTTGCGAGACGCGCATGCCGAATTTCTCCGTCGTGACGACCTGCCCGGTTTCCTCATCCTGGACCGGTAGTTTGATTCGGCGCCCGTCCTGGGCAATCGGCTCGACGATCACGTAGTAGTTGCGCGTCGAACCGCTTGGCGGCTGACGCCAGACGCCGCTCGGCTCGCCAGCCCTCGAGAGGATCTTCAGAACATACTGTGCGTCGAGCTCGCGGAGCAGCCGCTTGAGCTGGGTTTCGATTTCAACGAGGGCGGTGCTGTCCTTCAGGCGGACGGAAGCCTCGACGTCCGCGAGGAGTTTTTTGGCCTGCTGCGTCGCAGCAGGATCTTTCGATATGCGCTGTATCTCGGAATGGATGTTCCGCGCGGATTGGCTGACCGCGAGCTCAGCAGGAGCTGGCTGATCGAAGATGAGCGAGCGCATCAAGTCGGAGCCGCCGACACCTGAGTACGACAGCACGGCTGCAGCGATACACAGCGCGCCGGCGACCGCCCAACCGGCCGTCCGGCGGCGTCCTGTTGAGCCACGGGTTCTGGAGATCGCATCGACCAGTTCGGCGATGTCGCGGCTGAAGCGCTCGTGTGAAACGTCGAGCTTCTGATGGAATACGAGTTGACGGATATCGTCCGGCAGATCGTCCGGCGGCGGGAGGGAGGGCATGTTGCCTTCGCGGCCGATCCGAACGGGGATCACGGTAATCTTTCGCGCCAATGCCTGCGCGGTCTCTTCGCGAACGAAATCGCGCTCGCTACTGGCGGATTTGGACTTCAGCAGAGCAAACCATCGGGGACCGATGATAGAGATCAGTACGTCGCATTCCCCGAGGGCTTTCGCCAGTTCCTCGTCGAAACGCTGTCCCGCGAGCAGGTTGTCGATGTCCATGAAGATGGCGTTGTGCCCGAATTTGGCCGCCAGGGCATCGCGCACGCCTCTGGCGTCGCCGGGAACGTCATCGCGTCGGTAGCTGATGAAAATGCGCTTCGGCATGTGGATCACCCGTTCTGATGCTATGCCGCAGATGAACAACGACGTGACAACGGCATGAGACGGCCGGGCCTCAAACGGACATCTATTGGGATTGAATGCGTTGGGCTGTTCCGCCGGGAATAGACCCGGAACTTGCAAGCAAGGCTGTGGCGTTCGAAGATGCCGGAGGTAGCCCAGTCGCTGCGCGCGTAACTTCTTCTTCCATGACCAATACAGTGAGCGAAATGACCTCCCTACGCCGCCGTTTTCGCGCCCTCGTCCTCGCACCCGAGCTGCTCGTCATGCCTGGCGCGTATGATGCGCTCTCGGCCAAGTTGATCGCGGCTGCCGGTTTCAAGGCGGTCGGCGCGGGTGGCTACGCCGCCATCGGATCGATGATGGGCGAGGCAGACGGTGGGCAGTCCAATGTGCGCGACTACGCCGATCACTATGCGCGCATTGCCGGCGCGGTTGAACTGCCCGTGCTCGCAGACGCCGACACCGGCTTCGGAGGCACAGGTAACGTGCGCCAGATGGTGCGGGCATTCGAAGACGCTGGCGTGGCCGCCATCCTTTTCTCCGATCAGGTGTTTCCCAATCGATGCGGATATCTGCCGGGCAAGCAGGTCGTGCCGCCGGAGACGATGGTGGCGCGAATTCTAGCCGCCGTCGACGCCCGTCGCGATCCCGACATGGTGATCATCGCTCGAACCGACGTGATGGCGCTCGACGGCCTCGACGCCGCCATTGCCCGCTGCCGGCTTTATCTCCAAGCCGGCGCGGATTTTGCCAAGCCTCAGGGCGTCGACAAGGCGGCGGACCTCGCCCGTGTCGTGAAGGACGTGCCATGTCCCCACATTGCAACCCAGAGCAATGCGGCCGGCATGCAGCATCTGTCGTGGGCGGAACTCTCCGACCTCGGTGTCGCCGGAGTCACACTGCCGTCCGCTTGCCTGTTCGCTGCCGCAGAAGGTGTGCGCCGGATGCTGGAGTCGGCGAAGCGCAATGGCTCACTTGCAAACATGGGCGAGCACGCCATCTCATTGGCCGACTACTACCGCACGGTCGGTCTCGCTGAGCAGAACGAACGCGAGCAACGCTATGATGCGGAGGCCGCGCGGATGGTTCGTAAGGCGGAATAGCGCGCTGGCGGTCGTGTTGGGCAGGTTTCAACTTTGAAGGCACCGCGTATTTCGCCTCGCAGCCGATGCGATTGTGCGTAGGGCCGGGGGAATACGCTTCGCTGTTCAGCTCTACGGTCCGACCTTACTTCCTCCTTGCGCAGGCGAAACGGAGCGTCTCGCGCAGCACATCGGCTCGGGAGCCAATGCCTGAGATCTCGTTCAAGGCGTCG